>JAJAYR010000311.1 GCA_026786155.1 Pyrinomonadaceae bacterium | reverse complement strand
GGTGGAGTCGAGGGGGATCGAACCCCTGACCTCATGACTGCCAGTCATGCGCTCTCCCAGCTGAGCTACGACCCCGGAACAATTACGAATTATAAATTACGAATTACGAATGAGCAAATCGGTTCTTGGATTATAAACTTTATTCATTGAAATTCTGGAAACTGCATCATAAGATTTTAACCCTCAATTGATTTATACTGAAAAACTGAAATAAACTTGACGGTAAATTTATGAGCAGAAAAAGCATTTTAGTTGTTGACGACGAGAAAAGTCAGCGCGAGATTTTGGAGATGATTTTGTCGGGCGAAGGCTACGACGTAACGACGGCTTCGAGCGGTGAAGCGGCGATGAAGTTTGTCGCCGACCGGCATTTCGATTTGGTTTTGACCGATTTGAAAATGACCGGAATGAGCGGGCTTGATTTATTAAAAGAACTCACCGATTTTGACAAATCAATTATCGTCCTGCTTTTAACGGCGCACGGGACGGTTGATTCGGCGGTTGACGCGCTGCGTTTGGGCGCGTTCGATTTTTTGCAGAAACCCTACGACCGCGACAAATTGCTGGAGACGATTTCACGCGCTTTGAATAAACTTTCGGCACTTGATACGGAAATCATTTCGGATTCGCCGGAGATGGACAAGGTGAAAAAACTGATTTTGAAGGTGGCAAAATCCAATTCGACCGTGCTGATTCGCGGCGAATCGGGAACGGGCAAGGAATTAATCGCCCGCGCGATTCATAAAAACTCATTGCGGACGAGCGAAGTTTTTCAAGCCGTCAACTGCGCGGCAATCAACGAAAACTTGCTCGAATCGGAACTTTTCGGACACGAAAAAGGTTCGTTCACGGGCGCGGTCGGCGAGAAAAAAGGTTTGTTTGAAATCGCCGACGGCGGAACGCTTTTTCTCGATGAAATCGGCGAACTCGATATTTCCTTGCAGGCGAAAATACTTCGCGCTTTGCAGGAAAAACAAATCCGGCGCGTTGGCGGAATTAAAGAACTCGACGTTGACGTGCGCGTCGTTACGGCGACGAACCGCGATTTGTTGAAGATGTCGCAGGAAGGCAGGTTTCGGGAAGATTTATATTATCGTTTGAACGTGCTTTCCATCGAATTGCCCGCGCTTCGTGAGCGGCGTTCGGACGTGCCGGTTTTGATTGATTATTTTTTAACGAAACACACGCGCGGCTCGAATCGCAAAGTCGTTTTAGACAAAGAAGCAAAACGCATTTTGGAAAATTACAGTTATCCGGGCAACGTCCGGCAGCTTGAATCGGCACTCGAACGCGCCGTTTTGTTGTGCGAAAACAACACGATTACCGCCGAAGATTTGCCGCCCGAAATGTCGCAGTCGTCGAGACCGGCATCGGCAAACGACCTTTTCAAACTGCCCGCCGAAGGCATCAATTTTGAAGATGTCGAGCGCAGTTTAATAATGCAGGCGATGGAGCGCACCGACAACAACATCACGAAATCGGCGAAACTGTTGGGTTTGACGTTTCGGACTTTGCAGTATCGGCTGGAAAAATTCGGCTTCAAAAAAGAAGCGGAAGGAACGGAAGAAAGCGATGATTTGTAATTGTGCTAAAATCCGCGTGAGGTGATTTATGACGACAGTTGTAGTTTTATCAAATAATCGAAACGGCAAAACTTTTCGGGCGATTTCCGGCGAAAAAGAATCGTTCGGCAAAACCGTCGGCGAAGCCCTCGACGCGATGACGGAAGAACTTAAGTTGAAAGGAAGTAACGCCGTCGTTTATGTGCAGGATTTTCGCCCGGACGAATTTTTTACCGAAGCGCAGCAGACGCGACTGGCAGAACTAATGCAAAAGTGGCGCAGTGCGCGGGACACCGGCGCGTCGCTTTCCGTTGAAGAACGGACGGAGTTGGAAAATTTAATTGAAACGGAACTTGAAGGCTCGGCAAAACGCACGGAAAAAATGGCTAATCAGTTAGGCAAATGAATCCTTTTTATCCGAAAGTTGCCGAACGCGCCGGAAAGATTTGCGAGTATTGCCGTGCGCCGGAGATAGCCTCAAATTTTTCGTTTGAGGTCGAGCATATTATTCCGCGTTCGCACGGCAGCGAAACCAAACTCGAAAACCTGGCGTTGGCGTGTCGTTCCTGCAACATCTTCAAAAGCAATTGTTTGAACGGCATTGATGATGAGGGAAGAGAAACGAGAACGCTATTTCACCCGCGTCAGGATATTTGGCAGCGGCATTTTCGCGTTAATTTTGAAACGCTCGAAATTGAAAGTTTAACCGAAATCGGACGCGGAACAATCAATCGCTTGCGGCTCAATAATCCGCTTCAGATAAGAGCGCGGCAGCAATGGCAGCGGCTCGGACTTTTTCCGTAAAAGTAAGGAGATTAAGATGGATTGGTTTTCGACATTGAGTTTGGCACTCGGCACGGCGTGGACTTCGGGAATTAACCTTTACGCGACCGTAACGGTTTTGGGGTTGCTGCAAAAATTCGGCGCGACGAAACTGCCCGGCGGTTTGGACGTTCTGGATAATTGGTGGATTATCGGCATCGCCGGATTTCTTTATTTTATCGAGTTTTTCGCCGACAAAATTCCATACATTGATTCGATTTGGGACGTGATTCACACTTTCATTCGCGTTCCGGCGGGCGCAATTGTCGCTTACGCGGCGACGAGTCAAACCGACGCGAGCGTTCAGACGATTGCCGCTTTGCTCGGCGGCGGGCTGGCGTTTTCATCGCACGGCACGAAGGCGGCACTTCGCGCGGGCGCGAATCTTTCGCCCGAACCGGTTTCCAATTGGGTTTTATCAATCGTCGAAGATATTATCGCGTTTGTCGGCACGATTCTCGCGGTTTTCGCGCCGGTTTTGATTGCAATTGTGCTGGTGATTTTTGCGATATTTTTCGTTTGGTTTTTCCCGAAAGTCGTGCGCGGCGTGAGAAAATTGTTCGGCGGCATTCGCGCCCTTTTTCGCGGCGAAGGATTTCAAAAAGTCGCCCGCAAGTCGTCGTGATTGCGACGTTCTAAACTCATAAATTTTGGACGGAAATGAAAAATATGAAAAAAGTTGTATTTATCGCAGTTTTGTTCTTTGCATTTCTAACAGGCTGCGGCAGCGCGGCATCAAACACAAGTATTTCTTCAATGGAGAATACGGGCGGCGGCGGCGGCGGTGAAAAAATGGCGAGCAATTCGGCGGTCGCGCAGGTTTCGCTGAATCAAGCCGAACAAACGCAGACCGCGCCGGTGGCGGTCGAACGCAAAATTATCCGCAACGCCGATTTGCAGTTGGAAGCGAACGCGCCCGAAGAAGCGCAAATAAAAATTAGTCAAATTGCCGAAGGAAAAGGCGGTTTCGTCGTCGAAACGCAGTCGAGCGCGAGCGATGTCAAAGCCGCGACGCGCGATACGGTTTCGATGACGGTGCGCGTTCCGTCGGCGAAATTTGACGAAGCGTTGAACGAAATTCGCGGAACGGCAAGCCGCGTCATCGCCGAAAACGTCAAAGGCGAAGACGTTACCGAAGAATTTATAGACATCGAAGCGCGTCTGAAAACGCAGAAGGCTTTGGAAGCGCAGTTTTTGGAAATAATGAAGCGGTCGAATTCGGTCGCGGACGCGCTGAACGTGCAGACGGAAATCGCGCGGGTGCGCGGCGAAATCGAAAAAATCGAAGGTCGCAAACGCTTTCTCGAAAGTCAGGCGAGTCTCTCGACGATTAAAATCAGACTGCAAACGCCGAACGCTTTTTCGGCAAATTCGGCGGGCTTTTTTTATCAACTCAAACAAGCCTTCGGCAGCGGTTTCGACGCGGCTTTGAGTTTTATACTGGTTCTCGTAACGATGCTGATTGCGCTTTTGCCATTTCTGCTGTTCATCGTTTTGCCGCTTTATTTTGTGATACGATATTTTTTAAGAAAGAATCGCAAACAAAAATTAGCCGACGAAATTGTGCGGGAAGAAATTAAAAACGAGTAATGAATTTAGAAAGAGTTTTTCAAATTTTAGCGGTAATTCTAATTGGAGTTGCCGCATTTTTTTTGTGGAAGGGCAACAACGACGGCTTGTTCGGCGCGGCGGTAGTCGGCGCGGTCTGCTTTTTTTTGAGCATTCGCTTTCAAGTCAAAGAAAGGTTAAAACGAAGGGAAAATGAATCGGCGGAGTGATTCTTAGTCCTTAGTTTTTTTGATGCGGTCATATTTGATTGTCAACGAAAAACTGAGAACAAAGGACAAAGGACTAATTTATGAAAATCGTTTTATCAACCTTCGGCTCTTTAGGCGATTTACATCCGCTGCTCGCTCTGGCAATCGAATTAAGGCGGCGCGGACACGAAATCGTCATCAATTCGCTGGAAGTCTACCGCGAAAAAATCGCCGCGCTCGGCTTTGAATTTTTTCCGCTGCGTCCCGACCTTAATCCTGAAGATAAAGAACTTGCCCGCGAGATTATGGACGCGCGAAAAGGCACGGAAAAACTGCTGCGCGAAATTTTGATTCCGAACATTCGCCCGATGTATGAAGATTTGATGAAAGCGGTCGGCGGCGCGGATTTGCTGATTTCCGGCGAAGTCGTTTATCCGGCGAGTTCGGTCGTCGAAAAAACCGGCATCAAATGGATTACGACGAGTCTCGCGCCCGCGTCTTTTCTGTCTCCGCACGACCCGTTCGTGCCGCCGACGGCGCAGTGGCTAAGGCATTTTCGCTTTCTCGGCGCAAAGTTTCACGGCGTAATTTATTCGGCGATTCATCGAATGGTCGCGCCGTGGCTCAAATCCTACCGCGAATTTCGGCGCGAAATCGGTTTGTCTGAAAATCACGACCCAATTTTCAAAGATAAATACTCAAACTTGCTGCATTTGGCGATGTTTTCCAAAGTTCTCGGCAAGCCGCAACCCGATTGGCATTCGCCGACGCTGCAAACGGGATTCTGCTTTTACGACGGACAGCAGGATTTAGGAAAAATGCCCGAAGGTTTGAATGATTTTTTAGAAAAAGGCGAGCCGCCGATTGTTTTTACGTTGGGAAGTGCCGCCGTGATGGACGCGCGGGATTTTTTTGAGGAAAGCGCAAAAGCGGCAAAAATGTTGAATCGCCGCGCTGTGCTTTTATACGGAGTTTTCAACGAGATGCCCAAAGTAGTGGAGAGTGGAGAGTGGAGAGTGGAGAGTCAAGCAAAGAGACAAACGAAAATCGCAGCGTTCGATTACGCGCCGTATTCGCAGATTTTCCCGAAAGCGGCGTGCGTCGTCCATCAAGGCGGAGTCGGCACGACCGCGCAGGTTCTTCGCGCCGGAGTTCCGGCTTTGATTATGCCGTATTCGCACGACCAGCCGGACAATGCGGCGCGGTGCGTTCGGCGCGGCACGGCGCGGACGATTGCGCGTGATAAATATACGGCGGAAAACGCGGCGAAAGAACTGCGCGAACTTTTATCGAATTTAAGCTACAAAGCCAAAGCCATCGAAGCCAGCCGCATCGTGCAAGCCGAACACGGAACGAAAATCGCCTGCGACGCAATTGAGAAGGTTACGTCAAAATAAATTATGCCGAAACTAAATCATCTGCTCGAAAACAATCAAAATTGGGTGAAAAGTATTACCGAAGAAAACGCCGATTTTTTTCATCTGCCGGTGGACGAGCAAAAACCGTCTTATCTGTGGATTGGCTGCTCCGACAGCCGCATTCCCGCCAACGCCGCCACCGGATTGATGCCCGGCGAACTTTTCGTGCATCGCAATATCGCCAATTCTCGTCATTCATTCGGATTTGAATTGTCTGTCGGTCATTCAATTTGCGATTGAGGTTTTGCAAATCGAACATATTATCGTCTGCGGACATTACAACTGCAGCGGTGTCGAAGCCGCGCTCGAAAACGCCGAACTCGGTTTGATTGATAATTGGCGGCGGCATATTCAGGACATCGTGCAGGTTCACGAAGACGAACTTAATCGGATTGACGATTTTCAAACGCGGTTGAACAAACTTTGCGAGTTGAATGTCATCGAACAGGTTTTGAACGCGGCGGAAACGACGTTCGTGCAGAAGGCTTGGAAAAAAGCAGGCGAAGTAACGGTTCACGGCTGGATTTACGATTTGCGCGACGGGCTGATTCGGGATTTGGACGTGCGCGTCGAAAACGCCGAACAGATGCGGCATCTGAAACGAAATTTCTGGAATGTTAAGGCGAATTGACGTAAAATGCTTGCTTGTAAGGAGACTAAAGAAATGGCGAACACGATTACATTTGAAATGACGGAAAATCAGGCGAAAAGTTTTGAAAAACTTCTTGACGAATTTAACGATACGATGAAACGGGTGAAGAAAGATGAACCGGCGCGGGAAGCGGAACGGTCTAAACTTAGAACCGAAACCCAGCTTCTGCTGGCGCAAGCCGGAGAAGAATTGAAAAAAATCAAAGCCATTAATTCAAATTAGAATCGGTTAAACATCAATAAAATGTGGGAGAAAATTTATAACGCCCTATCAACACTCGTGACCGTCGGCGTTAAAGTTGATAAAGCACGAAAAGGAAATTGACCTGCTCAGAACGGAAATGCGACAAGTTTCCGCGATGCTGCACGAAGTTCTTGCCGAACTGCGAAACGTCAAACAGCAACGCGAATCCGACCGTCGAGAGGTAAATTTGTTTGTCGAAAATGAAATGCTCAAATTTGAACGCCGTCTGCCGTCGGGAAAAAAAGAAAATGAAAAGAAAGATTAGTTTTATTTTAATCGTCGTGTGTTTTGCCGCAAGCGTTTCCGCGCAAATGTCGCGGAAACCTTCGCCGACGCGCGAACCGGACGGCGCGACGGCGAAAAAGCCGGAAACCGCCAAACGCTTTTTGCCGAAAGTCGAATCGCGTAAGGAATTCGACAAAATAGCGCGGACGTATCATCAAAACACGCCGTATGCCTTGCCGCACGCGATGTTTATTATTGACCGCCGTTTTAAGAACAAAATTTATTTCGTCAACTCGCAAAAATATAAATTCCACAAAGATTTTCTGCTGGCAAATTATTTAGTCGCCCGCGGCGAAGACGTTTTTACGCCGATTTACATCAACCAGAATCGCCGCTACATCGTCGGCACGATTGCTTTTCAAAAGCCGGTTGAGAAATTTACGTTTGAACTTTGGGAAGGCGATTTAGCGAATAGTGATTTGATAAAACTCGCTTACGACACGATTAACAAGACGTTTTTCGAGCCGGTCGCGTATAAACCGAATTCGATTCGGCAGGACGACGCGACGGCGAAACTCGGAATCAACCGCGTTTCGGCGGACGAGATTCAGAAAAATCAGGAATATCTCGCGCTCAACACGGGCAAAGCGGTCGGGCGCGTTCACATCATCGAAAAGCTCGACGACACGGTGGAAATCGGTTCAAACGAAATCGTAATTTTGAAGGAACTGCCGATAAGTCTGCCGCAGGTGCGCGGAATTATCATCGCCAAACCGTCCACGCCGCTCTCGCACGTCAACATTCTGGCGCGTGGCTGGGGAATTCCGAATGTTTATATCAAAGATGCCGACAAACTTTTTAAAGAACTCGACACTTACGTCATCGAATTCGACGCGACGCTGACCGATTACAAATACAAACGCGCCGATTTGGAAACGGTCAAACAAAAATTCGTTGACCCGGAACAAGCCGTCGCGCCGTCGGATTTGAAAGTTACGAAACTCGCTTCGCTTCGGGAAATGCGGGCAAAAGACAGCATTATTTACGGCGGAAAGTCGGCGAATCTCGGCGAAATGATCAACGCCAAGAATCCGAACATCGTCGTTCCCGGAGGTTTTACCGTGCCGTTTTACTGGTATGATAAATTTATGCGCGAGAACGGTTTTAACGATAAGATTGATTTTTTGATGAACGACTTGGATTTCGTTCACAATCCGCGCACTCGTCGGCAGAAGCTGGAAGAGTTTCGCGGCGAAATTCAAAACGCCAAATTCGACGAACAGTTAAAGGCGGAAGTTATCAGCCGCTGGAAAGTCGAACTCAAAGGTCAGGGCGTTTTCGTCCGCAGTTCGTCGAACGCCGAAGATTTGCCGAACTTCTCCGGCGCGGGACTTTATTCGAGTGTCGCCAACGTCAAAACGGACGAGAAAGTTATCGAAGCGGTCAAAAAAGTCTGGGCTTCGCTGTGGAATTTCGAGGCTTACGAAGCGCGGGTCAGAAACTACGTCAACCAGCGCGAAGTTTTTATGTCGGCGTTGATTCAGGTCGGTTTGAATATGGACAGCGGCGGCGTTTTGATTACGAAAGACCCGTTTGACCCGGAAAATAAAAACGCGGTTTATATCAGCGCAGTGTGGGGACATAACGATCCGGTAACGGCGAACAAATTCGTTCCCGAACAGGTTTTGTATAATCCGAAATCGAACACCGTGCAGGTTTTGACCGTTTCGCAGCAGAATTCGGTTTTAAAATTCGGCGCGAACGGCGATTTAATAGAAACCGATGAAAAATTTGAACGCCGTGTTCTGGATGATAAAAACGTGCGAGAATTGGTTAAAACAGCCGGACAGATTAAGAAAATTTTCGGCGGCAAAAAAGAGCAGGATATTGAATGGGGAATTATGGGCGGCAAACTCTATATTCTCCAATCGCGCCCGTATATTGAGAAATAATTTAACAGAAAATGAATTTATAATGAGCATATTTGGAAAAAAGAAAATGAACGAACAAGATTTAACCAACGAAGATGTTTCGGAAGAAAACGCGCCGGAAATTTTTTTCAACGACGACCGCCGCTTTGACGGCGAAGGCGAAAAAGTTAAAGACGACCCGAAAGCCGCGAACGCCAAATCGCCCGAAGTTTTGCGTCTTGAAACTGAGTTAAAAAATGAACGCATCCGGCGCGAAGCCGCCGAAGCGAAACTCATCGGCGTGCAGGCGAAATTTGACGAAATAAAAGTGCAGATGGAACGCGAAACGCAGGAAATGCGCGGGCGTTTGATGAAAACTTTGGAAGACCGCGCCAAACAAGGGCAATTTAATTTTTTGACGGCACTGCTGCCGGTTCTGGATAATCTGAATCTCGGAATCAAAGCCAGCGAAACCGATTCGTCATTTGAACATTTGCTTTCCGGTGTCAAAGGCACGGCGCGTTCGTTTGAACAGGCGTTAGTGAACGTCGGAGTCGAAACGATTGCGGCGGTCGGCGAAGATTTTAACCCGGAACTGCACGAAGCGGTCGAAATGGTCGAAACCGACGCGGCAAACGACGGCAAAATCGTCGGCGAATTCTCACGCGGCTACAAGTTCGGCGACAAACTGCTGCGCCCGTCGCGCGTTCAGGTCGGCAAAGCGATTTCAAAATCAGTCGGCGAATAAATTTTTATGGGATTGGCGAAATTAAAAACAGCGACGCTTTCTACGCCCGAAGATTATTTGATTTTCGAGCGTGAAAGCGAATCGCGCCACGAATTTCTCGACGGCGAAATCTACCAGATGGCGGGCGAAAGCCTTTCGCACAGCCGCGTTTGCGTAAATTTAGGCGGCGAAGTTCGCGCCAAACTCAAAGGAAAACCGTGCGAGGCATTGTCGCCCAATATGAAAGTGCGAACTTCCAACGCGAGTTTGTTTTCGTATCCCGATTTGACGATTGTCTGCGGCGAACCGCAATTTCACGACCGGAAAAAAGATGTTCTCGTCAATCCGAAGGTGGTTTTTGAAGTTCTCTCACCTTCGACCGCCGAATATGAGCGGACGACGAAGTTTCAGCGATACCGAATGGGCAACGAAACTTTGACCGATTATATTCTCGTTTCGCAGGACAAATGTTTCGTCGAACATTTCAGGAAAGATGCCAACGGCGATTGGCTTTATCAGAGTTACGCCGCGCTCGAAGACGATTTGAGAATCGAAATAATCGAATGCGAATTGAGTCTGCGCGAAATTTATGACCGCGTGGAATTGACGTTTGATGAAGAAGAAGAGTTTGAGGAGAATTGAAATGAATCAGCAATTATTGAATGCCGAAGAACTCGGTATAAAGTTGGAAGTTGCAGTCAATCTTAGAATTTGGGAAGCCTCGCCCGTAATTAAACATCAGTTGGAGGTTGACCGTATTCGTGATTCGATTAAAAAATCTGAAAAAGACGAAAAGACTTGCGAATGTATTGATATTGCCGACATCTATGTTCAGTTTGCCGACGGCTCTTTAAAACGCCCGGATGTTTCGATTTTTTGCGAGTTGCCGAAAGAAATGGAAGAAGCCACAAAATCCGTTCCCGAAGCCGTCATCGAGGTTCTCAGCAAAAAATACGAGGCTAAAGATTTGGAAATTTCGCCGCCGATTTACTTAGCGAACGGTGTCAAAGATGTCGTCGTTTTTAATCCTTACACGATGGAAGTTTTTCACTTTCGCAGCGGCGAAAAACGCGAAATGATGTCGCCCGTCGAGATTGAGTTGGAATGCGGCTGTCGCTGCACGGTTTGAAAAAACATTATGAAGGCACATCGAATCGAAACAGTGGTCGGGAGTAATCAAACCGTCGTCTTGGAGAATCTGCCCTTCCGCGAGGGCGAAGAAATTGAAGTTATCGTGTTAGAAAAGAAAGTCCAAAATGATTATTCGCACTCGCTTCGCGGAACGGTTATCAAATATGACGCGCCTTTTGAAGCAGTTGCGGGCGAAGATTGGGAAGCCGCAAAATGAAAATTCTTGATACCCACATCTGGATTTGGCTGGTTGACCAAAACCCGCAACTGACCAAAAAATTTGCGGAAGCCATTCGGCAGGATGAAACGGACGGACTTGGCGCAAGCGTGATTTCTTGTTGGGAAGCGGCGAAACTCGTCGAAGCTGGCAGATTGCAACTTTCCCTAACAATCGAAGATTGGATTGAAGCGGCATTGAACCATCCGAACCTTCGGCTTTTGGAATTAACGCCTGAAATTGTCGTCGCTTCAACTAAATTGCCGTCCGGTTTTCATAAAGACCCAGCCGACCAAATGACTGTTGCCACCGCCAGAATCTATAACGTGCCGTTGGTTACGATGGACGAAAAAATCAGAAATTATCCGCACGTTAAATTGTTGCCGTAAAGAGATTTTTGCAACTGTTATTTATAAATCTGAAGAAGCAACCAACGAACAAACGGCAACCGACAACTAACAAAAACAATGTATCCAGAAATTTTCCGCGTCGGCGGTTTTCCGATTAATACTTACGGCGTTTTGCTGGCAGTCGGCTTGATACTCGCCTTGTTTGCCGCGTCGAAACTGGCGGCGCGGGACGGTTTGCCGTCTGACCGAATTTACGATTTAGGCTTGTGGACGATTATCGGCGGGTTGGTCGGGTCGAAGATTTTGATGTTTTTTACCGAAGATAACGTCAATCTTTTTTCCTTAGATTTCCTGCGTTCGGGCGGCGTTTATTACGGCGGATTCTTAGGCGGTTTGGTCGCGCTGATGATTTTGATTCGGTTTTACAAACTGCCGTTTTGGAAAGTCGCCGATGCGTTTGCGCCGGGCGTGGCTCTGGGGCAATTCTTCGGGCGGCAGGGTTGTTTTTCGGCGGGCTGTTGCTGGGGAAAACCGACGGATTTGCCGTGGGGCGTGCATTTTACCGAAGCCGGACACGAAAATACGGGCGTTCCGCTGTTCGACGCGGCGGGCGGCGCACTACATCTGCACCCGACGCAGCTTTACGAATCTTTCGCAATGCTGGCGGTTTTTGGTGTTTTGGTTTATCTTCATCGCCGCAAACGATTCGACGGGCAAATTCTCATCGGCTATATGATTTTGTATCCGATTGTGCGTTTCACCATCGAATTTTTCCGCGACGACCCGCGCGGCGACCTTTTCGGATTGACGACGCTGACCGGACTTTCGACTTCGCAGATTATCAGTTTATTAGTGGCTTTCGGCGCGGTCGTTTTTATGATTTATCGTCTGCGAATTGCCAGAAAAAACAACGTCAGTTAATTTAATCTGCCGACGAAACATCCGAAACGGACGAAAATAAAACAAATAAGTTTTCGTCCGTTTCGTGTGTTTCGTCGGCAAAAAATTTTATGAACGAAGAAAATTCAACTTTAATTTTTCAAATCGAAGCGGAAGATGCCGGAAAGCGGTTCGACGCTTTTTTGTCGGAGAAAATCGAAAACTGGTCGCGTTCGCGGCTGCAAAAACTGATTGACGACGGCGATGCGACGGTTAATCAAAAGCAGACGAAATCTTCTTACAAACTTCGCGCCGACGACGAAATCGAAGTCGAATTAACTGAAATTCCGACCAAAGATTTTGAACCCGAAGACATCGCGCTCGAAATCGTTTATGAAGACGAATTTTTAGCCGTTATCAACAAACCGGCGGGAATGGTCGTGCATCCGGGCGCGGGCGTTTCCGGCGGAACGCTGGCGAATGCCATCGCGCATCATTTCAAACTTCAAACCGCCGATTCCAAATTTGAAAATCACCGCGTCGGCATCGTTCATCGGCTCGATAAAGACACTTCGGGCTTGCTGGTCGTGGCGAAAACAGACGAAATTCACGAAAAATTGAGCGAACAGTTTCGGGAACGTGAAGTTTTCAAAAGTTACGTCGCGCTGGTTCACGGCGCGATTGAGAGAAACGAGGGAACGATTGACCAGCCGATTGCGCGGGAAAAACACAACCGGACGCGAATGGCGATTCGCGCTCACGGGCGCGGCGCGTTGTCTTTGTGGAAGGTTCGCAAACGGTTCGAGAAATTTACCCTGCTCAACGTCGAAATCAAAACGGGCAGAACTCATCAAATCCGCGTGCATTTGATGTCAATTAATCATCCGGTCGTCGGCGACGAAACTTATAACGGCGGGCGCGACAAAACCGTCAAAGATTTAACGGTGCGGCAGGCGATTG
>JAJAYR010000310.1 GCA_026786155.1 Pyrinomonadaceae bacterium | reverse complement strand
GCAGTCGGCGGCGGGTTCAAATGTCGTGACGGCGACATCAGAGGCAAATAAAGTAACCGGCGCAATCAAACTTACTCCGAAATCACCGGGTCCCGACGGCACTTTGATTGACGCGCCGAAAGTTTTGCCATATACGAGTTTTGGCGATTTAATGTCAAACAGCACGGCTTGGATGCTGATTCTGTTCATCTTTATTCAGGTCATCTGGGTTATGAGCGAATGTGGAAACAGGTGGAAAATTCCTACGTTTCGGGCGATGTCGCCGTGATGGACGAAGACGGCTATTTTCAAATTTTGGGACGCGCCGACGATGTGCTGAGCGTCGCCGGACACCGCATCGGCACGGCTGATGTTGAATCGGCGTTCGTTTCGCATCCGGCAGTCGCCGAAGCCGCCGTTATCGGCGTTCCGCACGAAATTAAAGGCGAGGCAATCGTCGCTTTCGTGCAGTTGCGACAGGGCGAAACCGAATCGGAAGAATTAAACAAATTGTTAATCGCGCACGTCCGCGAAGAACTCGGCGCAATCGCCACGCCGTCGAAAGTTTCGTTTATGAAATCGCTGCCGAAAATCCGTTCGGGGAAGATTATGCGGCGTTATTTAAAGGCGTTGGAAACGGGAGCGGACGCGGGCGATTTATCAACTTTGGAAGAATGATTTTCAATCGTTTTGAGTTCACGCTTCAGCGTGTGCAACCGCCAGCGAAGCGCGGCGGTTTGGCAAACTAAAGTTTGAACTCAAAACGTAAAAACGAAATTATGCAGGCGCGTGAAAAAATTGAAGCAGCAGAACATCCTTTGAAAATCGCCGCGCTGTCGGCGAATCTGGCGTTTTCGGCGGTTACGGAGAACGCGCTTGACCGCTCGAAAATCGCGCTCGTCTGGGAAGGCGCGGACGCTTCGCGGCAGGTTTTTTCGTTCTTTGAAATTGAGCAGACTTCAAATCGCGTCGCCAATGTTTTGAATGATTTGGGAACGATTCGCGGCGACCGTGTTTTTACTTTGATGAACCGCCAGCCCGCGCTTTACGCGGCGATTCCGGCGATTTTGAAAACGGGCGCGGCGGCGGCGGTTTTGTTCACCGATTTCGGGGCGGAAGCGATTCGGCAAAGAATCGAAGACGCGGGCGCGAAAATTTTGATTGCCGAATCTGAGAATTTAAATAAAATCGCCGCGATTTGTGAACATCTGCCGACGCTCGAACATATTTTAATCGTCGGCGAATTCGACCGCGAAATGTTGCCGAAATGTCCGGCGCAGTTTCACGATTTTGACGCGCTTGTCGGCAATGCTTCGGCAGAATTCGCGGCGGCGGACGTTTCACCGAAAGAAGAATTTGCGCTGCGGCGCATTTATTCGGTCGGCGAACCGCTCAACCCGGAAGTTATCACTTTGGGCGGAACGAACCTTCGGCGCAGAAGTTTTCGATAGTTACCGGCAGACGGAAACGGGCAGTTTTATCATCGCCAACAGCCCGAATATCAAAATCAGGCGCGGCGCGATGGGCAAAGCCGTTGACGGCGTGGAAGTTTCGATAATTGATGTTCAGGGCAACGAAGTTCCGAACGGCATTATCGGCGATATTGCGATTCGTCCGACTTTGACTTCATTTTTCAAAGGCTACTGGAATTTTCCCGAAGCGACGCGCGTTTGCTTTCGCGCCGGCTGGTATATCACGCGCGACAAAGGCAAGCGCGACGACGACGGCTATTTTTGGTTTATGGCGCGAAACGACGACGTGATAACCTGCGAAGCGCAGCGCATCAGACCGTTTGAAGTCGAAAACGCCTTATTGTCGCATTCGTCGGTCGCGGAATCAGCGGCAGTCGGCGCGAAGGATGCAATGACGACCGAACACGTTAAAGCGTTCGTCGTGTTGCGAAACGGTTTCCAAGCGTCGGCAAAGTTGGCGAACGAAATCGCCGCGCACGTTCGCTCCCGGCTCTCGACGCTCGCCGCGCCGCGCGAAATCGAATTTTGCGACGAATTGCCGAAAACGAAATCGGGCAAAATCCGCCGCGACCAACTGCGCCGCAAAGGGAAATTGGACGCGGAAAAAGTTTTTATAATCAGGTAAAATGTGCGATATGAAAGTTATACATTCGGAATAGATGAAAGATGACAGATGAAAGATAAAATCTATCAGTTATTATCTATTATCTGTCATCTATTCCGAATTTTATCGTAAATTCAAAAGTAATAAATACAAACACGAATTAATAATTTGAGGGAAATCACAATGTCCGAGCAATCAACTAACATCGAATCAACGCAAATCGAAACCAGAGTTTTCCAGCCGCCCGCTGAATTTGCGGCGAACGCGCACATCAAAAGTTTTGAGGAATACGAAGCGATTTACGAAAAAGCCGCCGAAAATCCCGAAGAATTTTGGGCGAGCGTCGCCGAAAATCTACATTGGTTCAAAAAATGGGACACGGTTTTGAAATGGGAAGAACCGCACGCCGAATGGTTTGTCGGCGGGAAAATCAACGCCGCGTATAACTGTATTGACCGTCATCTGGAAACTTACCGCAAAAATAAAGCGGCGATTATCTGGGAAGGCGAACCGGGCGAAGTCAGAACTTTGACGTATCAGCAACTGCACCGCCAAGTGTCGAAATTCGCCAATGTGATGAAAAAATCCGGCGTGAAAACGGGCGATAGAGTCGCGCTGTATATGCCGCTCGTGCCGGAATTGGCGATTGCGATGCTGGCGTGTGCGCGAATCGGCGCGACGCACACGGTCATCTTCGGCGGATTTTCGGCGGACGCGATTCGTGACCGCGTGAACGACGGCGAATGCAAACTAATTGTAACGGCGGACGGCGGCTACCGGCGCGGCGCGGAAATAAAATTGAAGGAAATCATTGATAATGCCGTCGAAGAAACGCCGTCGGTCGAAAATGTCATCGTCTTCAAACGGAGCGGCTCGAAAATCAATATGAAAATCGGGCGCGATTATTGGTGGCACGAATTGATGGAAACCGTCTCCGACGTTTGTCCGGCGGAAGAATTAGATTCGGAACACCCGCTTTTTATTCTTTATACGAGCGGCACAACCGGCAAACCGAAGGGAATTCTGCACACGACGGGCGGTTATTTGACGGGAACTTACATCACGACGAAATGGGTTTTCGATTTGAAGGACGAAGATACTTATTGGTGTACCGCCGACATCGGCTGGGTTACGGGACATTCCTACGTCGTCTATGGACCGCTGGCGAACGGCGCGACCGTTTTTATGTATGAAGGTGCGCCGAATCATCCCGAACCGGACAGATTTTGGCGCATCGTCGAACGCCACAAAATAAACATTTTATACACCGCACCGACGGCGATTCGCGCTTTTACCAAATGGGGTGAGCAGCATCCGTTAAAACACGATTTATCTTCTTTAAGACTTTTGGGAACAGTCGGCGAACCAATCAACCCGGAAGCGTGGATGTGGTATCACACGATAATCGGCAAGCGTAAATGTCCGATTGTGGATACGTGGTGGCAAACCGAAACCGGCGCGATTATGCTTTCGCCGCTGCCCGGCGCAACGCCGACCGTTCCCGGCACGGCAACGCTCCCGTTTCCCGGAATTTCGATTGACATTCAAACGCGAGCGGGAAAACCCGTCGGCACCAACGAAGGCGGCTATCTCGTTATCACGAAACCGTTTCCGTCAATGCTCCGAACGATTTGGAAAGACGACGAGCGATTTAAGAAAACTTACTGGTCGGAAATTCCGCACGTTTATTTCGCGGGCGACGGTGCGCGGCGCGACGAACGCGGCTATTTCTGGATTATGGGCAGAGTTGACGACGTAATAAACGTCAGCGGACATCGGCTCGGCACGGCTGAAATCGAATCCGCGCTCGTCTCGCATCCGGCGGTCGCCGAAGCCGCCGTCGTCGGCAAACCCGACGAAATCAAAGGTCAGGCAATCGCCGCGTTTGTAACTTTGGAAGGCGGACGAACGGGAACTGAAGAATTGAAACAGGAATTGCGGGCGCACGTCGCCAAAGAAATCGGAAGTTTAGCGAAACCCGACGATTTGCGTTTTACCGATGCGCTGCCGAAAACCAGAAGCGGAAAAATTATGCGAAGGCTGCTTCGTGAACTTGCGGCGGGCAATCAGATTGCGGGCGACACGACGACGCTCGAAGATTTTTCCGTGCTGGAGAAACTGCGGGCGGATGAAGAATAGTTTTTTGATAAGATATTTGTATGAAACTTAGAGTGCGCGGAAATTCGATTCGGCTGCGTCTTTTGCGCGGCGAAGTCGCTGAATTTGCGGCAAACGGAACTCTTCGTGAAACCGTCAACTTCGGCGCGGCGAATTTAACTTACATTTTGCAAGTTGCCGATGACGGAGGCGATTTGTCGGCAAAATTCGCCGATAATCAAATTGTCGTCAGCGTTCCAACTGCGATGGCGCGGGAATGGACGGAAACGGAATCGGTCGGTTTGGCGGGCGAACAAAAATTCGCAGACGGCGAATTTTTGAAAATTTTGGTTGAAAAGGATTTCGTCTGTCTCGACCGCATTGCCGACGAAGACAATCAAGACGCTTATCCGAATACATCGCATAAGTGTTGATTGAGGAGAAATACTATAAACGATTACGGAAAAACGAGCGAGAAACTTGAAGGACAAAAGGTAGAAGGCGCGGAAGAAGCCGCGAATCAGGCGGACAAACATCAGTCGAGCAACTGGACGACGGGCAAGGACGCGCCCAAATCCGAAGGAGAGATAGTAAATGAAGCGGCGCAAAATTTAAACGGCGCAGAGGCGGAACGCGAATTTTTGCAAGCCGCCGAACGGCGCGAAATCTCAAATTCGCACAACGGTTTGCCGGAAATTTTTGACGCGGAAACGATTCACGCCGGAACGCCGCTCGAATTTACGGGTTTGCGCGTTTCCGAAATTGAACACACCGCCGCCGGTTTGCCCTCCGTCTGGTCAACGATGAAGCACGGACTCGCTGAAATGGGCGTGGCGCGAACGGTCAAAACTTTTTTGAACGTCAATCAAAAAGGCGGTTTCGATTGTCAATCGTGCGCGTGGGCTGACCCGGACGAGCATCGGCATCTCGCCGAATTCTGCGAAAACGGCGCGAAAGCCATCGCCGAAGAAGCGACGACGAAAAAAGTTACGCCCGATTTCTTTAAAAAATACACGGTCGCCGAATTATCGCAAAAATCCGACTTCTGGCTCGGCAAACAGGGCAGAATCACCGAGCCGATGGTTTTGCGGAAGGGCGCAACCAATTACGAGCCGATAAGTTGGGAAAACGCTTTTACGATGGTCGCCGACGAACTGCGCTCGCTCGCGTCGCCTAATGAAGCGATTTTCTATACTTCCGGCAGAACGTCGAACGAAGCGGCGTATCTTTATCAGCTTTTCATCCGGCAATTCGGCACGAATAATATGCCCGACTGCTCGAATATGTGCCACGAATCGAGCGGCACGGCGTTGACCGAAACCATCGGCATCGGTAAAGGAACGGTAACGCTCGAAGATTTCGAGAAGTGCGATTTGATTATCATAATGGGACAAAATCCCGGCACTAATCACCCGCGAATGCTGACGAGTCTGGAACACGCCAAAAATAACGGCGCGAAAATTATCTCGATAAATCCGCTGCCCGAAGCCGGTTTGATGAGCGTCGTCAATCCGAATCCGCAGGAATATAAAAACCCGCCGATGTTCCCTGTGCGAATGCTTTTCGGCAAGGGAACGCCGCTGACCGATTTGTTTTTGCAGATAAAAATTAACGGCGATATGGCGGTGATGAAGGGAATGATGAAAGTCGTTCTCGAAGCCGAAGAAAAATATCCGGGCAAGATTTTAGACCGCGAATTTATCGAGCGCGACACCGCCGGATTTGTTGAATTTAAGGCGGAACTCGAAAAGGTAAGTTGGTCGGACATCGTGGAACAGAGCGGCGTTTCTGAAGATTTAATCCGCGAAGCCGCCGAGATTTATATCAATTCCGGGCGCGTGATAACCTGTTGGGCGATGGGTTTGACGCAGCATAAAAACGCCGTCGGCACGATTCAGGAAATCGTCAATCTGCATCTTTTGCGCGGCAACATTGGGCGGACGGGCGCGGGTTTGTGTCCGGTGCGCGGACATTCTAACGTGCAGGGCGACCGCACGATGGGGATTTTCGAGCGTCCGCGTGAAGAGTTTTTAAAGTCTTTGTCCGACGAATTTAAGTTTGAAGCCCCGCGTGAACACGGATTCGATACGGTCGAAGCCATCAAAGCGATGCACGGCGGCGCGGCAAAAACTTTTTTTGCGATGGGCGGCAATTTCCTGTCCGCCACGCCCGACACCGAATATACGGCGCAGGCTTTGCGCCGCACAAAACTCACGGCGCAGGTTATCACGAAATTAAATCGCACCGCGCTGATTGGCGGCGAACAGTCGCTGATTCTGCCGTGTCTGGGGCGCACCGAAATTGACAAACAGGCGGACGGCGAGCAGTTCGTTTCGTGCGAAAATTCGATGGGCGTTGTCCAAATGTCGAAAGGCGTTCTGTCGCCCGCGTCGAAACATCTGCGAAGCGAAGTCTGGATTGTCGCGCAACTCGCCAACGCGGTTTTGCGCGAAAAAACGACTGTTGATTGGAGCGCGATGGCGGGCGATTACGACTTAATCCGCGAAAAAATCGAGCGCACGATTCCCGGATTTGACGATTACAACCGGCGCGTCCGCATCGGCGGCGGTTTTTATCTGCCGAACAAACCGCGCGACGGTGTTTTTCCGACGGCGAACAACAAAGCGAATTTTACCGTTCACGAATTACCGATTCACAAACTGAAACCCGACGAATTCGTGATGATGACCGTTCGGACGCACGACCAATTCAACACGACGATTTACGGACTCGAAGACCGTTATCGCGGCATTCACAACGAGCGGCGCGTCGTTTTGCTCAACCCGCGGGATGTCGCCGAATTCGG
>JAJAYR010000309.1 GCA_026786155.1 Pyrinomonadaceae bacterium | reverse complement strand
GATATGATGAATGCCGCCGCCGCGTTTTTCGATAAATTTGGCAATCGGTGAATCTTCCGAAGTTGCTTCCAACAATTCAATCCGCGTATCGCCAATCGGCAGCATCGCCACGCGAACCTTCTGGTCTTCGACCGTTTCCGTATGAACATTTTCCAATCCGAGCGCGTCGCCCCAAAACTTCAACGCTTCATCAATTCCTTTGGTGGCGATGCCGAGATGATTAATTTTCATAAATATCTTTTCAAATCTTCGATGCTCAAACTCGCTTCGTTCATAATACTTTTCAAAACTTTCGGATGCAGAATCTTCGCCGAATGAAACGGAACGGTGGCGCGTCCGCCTTCGTCATTTTTGTAAATTTTATGACTTCCGCTTTGTCTCGCCAGAATAAAGCCGCATTTTTCCAAAACTTTGATAATTTCCGAAGCCGTAACTCGCGGTAATTTTTCGCTCATACGGCTAAATCCATCAAGGTTAAGCTGACAGTTTGCGGTTGCCGAATTTCTTCCCCTGACTCAATTCTGTCTTCGACGTGAAGGGAAATCGCGTCCTTCATATTTTCAATAACCTCTTCGTAAGTTTCGCCTTGCGTGTAACAGCCTTGAAGTTCATTGCACGAAGCAAAATAACCGTCCGTATCTTTTTCTATAATTACTGAAAAACGATAATTATTCATAATTTTTTAACCTCTTTGGCGGCAATGCCGAGATGATTAATTTTCATTTTAGTCCTCCAAAATACCGATTAAGATTCGCATAATTTCTTCCAAGTTGGTCGGCAGCACAATGAGTCTGATGTCCTGATAGACGGTTTTTGTTTGGCGGTCGAGTTTACCGAACCGCCATTCCTCGCCGGTCGTAACCGCGCCGTAAATTATTGGTTTTTCGGTTGCTTCGGCTTTGTCAATAGCAATCATCTCAACCGCCAGTTGTGTAAATCCACGAGTCAAATCCGATTGTTTGGCTTCAGCAATAACTAAATTCTTCTCTTTTTTTAACAGATAATCAAACGAACCTCTTAATTGATGATTAAATTCAAACCAATATTCCGAGCGTAATTTAGACTGCGTAATATGTCGCACTTCCGACAAAATCGGCGCAAGCAAAAACTCGCGTCGGGTCAATTCATTTTCCAGACTGATGTGAATCAAATGTTCTTTGAGCCGCGCGTCTAAAACGTCAAAATTAACGATTTCCTTTTCTGATAAAGGCAAAACAAGACTTTCATTAATTTTTGAATAACCGAAATAATCTAAAATATCTTCGGTGCTGGCGCGAAGTTTGAAATAATCGGAAAAAGTATATGAAGTTTCAGGATTGATTATTTGTCTTTTCATTTCAAAATCTCTTCAACCGCCGAATAAGGATTATTTCGCTTCTCCGCGATTTCCTGCGCCAATCTGTCTAATTTCGCGCCCGTTCCGTTGCGATTCAAAATGTCCGCCAAAAGTCTTTCCTGCAATAATTCCAGCAACCGCCATTTCGCAATCGCTTTGCGCCGCTCTAAATTTTCGCCCTTTTTTTGAAATTCGTAATAGCTTTCGATGGCTTTCGATAAATCTTCGATGCCTTTCGATTCGGTGGCGACGGTTTTGATAATCGGCGGATTCCAGAAATCGGGACGCATCGCCAGCGTGAGCAATGCTTCGAGTTCTTTTTCAGTTCGCAGAACGCCTTCGCGGTCGGCTTTGTTGATGACGAAAACGTCGCCGATTTCCATAATTCCGGCTTTTATCGCCTGAATATCGTCGCCCATTCCGGGAACGAGAACGACGACGGAAACGTCCGCCGTTTTGACGATTTCCACTTCGTCCTGCCCGACTCCGACGGTTTCGACGATAACTTTATCGAAACCCGCCGCGTCTAAAATCGCCACCGCGTCAACCGTCGCGCGGGAAAGTCCGCCGAGATTGCCGCGCGTCGCCATCGAACGAATAAAGATATTTTTGTCTAATCCGAGCGTGGACATTCGGATTCGGTCGCCCAAAATCGCGCCGCCGGAAAACGGGCTTGACGGGTCAACGCAGACGATTCCGATGCGTTCGCCTTTGTTTTTATAGTAAAAAGCCAGCTTGTCCACGAGCGAAGATTTGCCCGCGCCGGGCGCACCCGTAATGCCGATGACGAGCGCGTTTCCCGTTTTCGGAAAAATCGCCTTCATCAAATCTGACGCGGCTTTCGAGTTATTTTCAACGATGGTAATCGCTCTCGCTACGCTTCGGGTGTCGCCTTGCAAGAGTTTTTCGGATAAGTTTGCTGAATCCACAATTATTTTAGAGATTGGAACAAAATCAATAGTGCTGATTTTCTCACTTTTCTGAAAAATAGCCAAAGCATAAACCGAAAATTGTCGAGTTTTGATGATTTACGAAAATAAAAAAGACGGGCTTGTTAAAAGACCCGTCTTTTCTATTTCAGTAATTTGAAAATGTTACCAGCGAACCGGACGCAGGTCGGGACCGACGACGTGCGAGCCGGAAAGAATCGAAGGGCTGCGGTCGGGATTCAGCAAATTTGCACCGTCGGCGTGGACGAAATGCGCTCCATACCAAACGACGACATCCTGATTAACAACCGATTCGTTGTTGAGAAACGGCGTGATGTTGATGCAGCTTCCGCTCGTCGCCGTGCAGTTTCCGCCGATGGAACTCCAGCCGTCGTCAATCTCGTTCTGCACGTTCGAGCCGCCCGCGACATTCTTATAGCGCAAAACCCAAAAATCGCTGCGCCCGTAATCCGTCGTCGCGCCGGTTTCGGGATATTGGAAAATAGCGTCGCCGTCGGTTTTGTTCGGAGCTAACAGATAGGCTTCGTCGCCGGTCGAATTTTGAATCAAAAGGCTGCGATTCGTTTGGATACTTTTCAGGCGAGTAATTTCGTTCGTAATCGGCTGCAAGAATTTGCGCCCTTTTTCAACCTGAAAAACTTTATTATTCGGATTTACGATGTCGAAGTCGAAACGCCAATAGACGTGGTGATTGTGGCGAAAGCAAACGCAGTTG
The DNA here is from genome assembly GCA_026786155.1 of Pyrinomonadaceae bacterium. Lineage (GTDB taxonomy): Bacteria > Acidobacteriota > Blastocatellia > Pyrinomonadales > Pyrinomonadaceae. Next base: position 2,075 of record JAJAYR010000309.1, on the reverse strand, counting down.
TTATTAGTCGCGCCAAAGCCGTAACGCGGGCGAATCGTGCCGTCGTTGGCAAATCGCCATTCCATAATGTAGCGATACCAACCGGCGTTCATCTCCGAAATCAGCACGATTTCGTCGTTTTGTTTGTAAATCGCCACGCCGCGAAAATTTCCCGTATCAATGCCCGTGTCCAAAGCCGTCGTCGCGGTTTGCCCGTCGGCGAGAACGACAATTCCGCCGCCCGTGCCGTTCGGATAAGTCGCGCCGGTCGCCGGCGCGTTGAACGCGCCTTCTTCATATTGCCAATCACGATACGGTCCGCAGCTGCCTTCGCCGGGACGCGGAGTGTATTGAACATTCAAAACCGGCGCGTGTCCGCGTTTGAGAACCGATTTGCCTTTATATTTGACGTCGCGGATTTCGATGCCCGAAGCCATCGTTCCCGAAGACGCGGCGGGGCGAATGACGAGCATTTCCCACAAAATGTTTCTCTCCTGCATCACCGATAATTGATATTGTCCGGCGGTTCCGCGCGAAGTCGTCGCTTGTCCCGCGCTGGGAATTCCGCAGGCATCGGGCGCGGCACTCGACGTTTCCGGTGCGCGTCGGTCATAGCGGAGAACTTCGGCGCGGTTGATGCTGACGCTGACCACTTCGTTATTGGTCGTGTCGCTCAGTCCTTCGATGCCGATATTGACTAATCTTTCGGTCGTTCCGCTCAAAACGGTAACGGGCGGCATCGGGCGAAAAGTGCGAACTTGATCGCCGCGCATTAGCCCGCCGAATCTCGCGTCGCCCTGCAAAATCCGCACGGCTTCGGCAAATTCTTCGTCGTTCGGATTCGGCTGATAAAATTCCTGCCGCACGACGACGGGCGATGCGCTGTCAAAACCGCTTTCGGCGATTATCGTCCGGTCGTTCGTGTAATCGTAAAAAACGACGCGAAACCGTGCCGGAATCTGCGCCGGTTGTCCTTTGACTTCGTTTTCGATGTAGCTCGATTCGAGCAGGCGATAGCGCGTGCCGCCTAATTCCTTCTGCACTTCCGCGCTGCGTTCGACGCGGGCGTTTGCCGCGTCAACTTCCGCCTGCGTTCGTCCCCAAGGGGTAACTTTTATTTCGACGCGCTGCTGCGCCCGTTTTTCACGTTTCGGCACACTTTCGTTTTCGCTTATACCCGCCAAGCTCGATGTCGTCAAAATCAGACCGAGACCCAAACCGGAAAGAACGCGATTTAACTGTTTCATTAACTGCCTCCTGAATTGTTTAAAAAGAAAAAAGATGTAAATTTACTTCTTTTAGAAATACCATTTACATCTCTCGCGGTCAAATTTTTTCACGGTCGGGTGAGCGGTCTAATTTGTCGCGCAGCCATTATGTCAGGCAGAATAATCTTCGCGCGAACTGCAATAAAACAAAAAATGTCGAAATTTAGTCGCAGCGGTTATAAATCCGAACGATATGATTTTGTCAGATGTTTTCATAGATAAATATGAAAACGCTTTGCTTTGACCGGCGCGGCAAACGGTCTTTTGGCTATGTTCCAAATAAAAATTATGGAGTTTGAGCATTGAAAAAGGCGATAACTTGTCCGTCGTTATCGCTGAAATACTCGTGTTCCGCAAAGCTGACATCGAGTTGGCTTCTGATTATTTGATAATACGGTGCGTAGATTGCAGGAATCACGCTTTGCCAATTTGAAATCGCCGGATTTTGGCGCAGATAATTTTCCCGGTCGAGAAAATCGTTGTTTTTCAAACTGTCGAAAATAATTTGCGAATCGGTGAGAGTCAAACCCGGAATTCTGGCAAAACGCTGCGGGTAAAGCGGCGAGGCGAGGTGAACATTATGTCGCGCGGTGATTCCACGTGCCGCTAAAATCCGAAAAAAAGTCAAAGAAGCGTTGTTTCCGTTCGCGCCGACGTTTTCGTTGCCGTCGTTTTGCGCCACGTTCCAGATGGTCGGCACGTTCGTGAGATTGATATACGCGCCGCCCTGAGCGCAATAAACCGCCGCCGCCTTGAATTGCAGCGCGTAAGCGACACGCGGCGAAAATGCTCCGCCGTTTGACATTCCGGTGGAAAAAACCGGCGTGG
>JAJAYR010000308.1 GCA_026786155.1 Pyrinomonadaceae bacterium | reverse complement strand
TTTTATAATCTTCGGGAAAACCTTGCAGGCGCAGCATTTCGCGTTCGGTCAGGCGACGTTCGCCGTTGACGAGCAAATAATTGTAAGACGCGCCCGAACGCAACGCGCACGAATACGGCAACGGGCTGATGTTGCCGCCTTTGTTTTCGTGCCAGATGGTTAAATCGTCTTTGATAATTTTATTCTCGACGCTTCGCAGGCGGTTTGCTTTAATCTTTTCCGACGCGAAATAGTTGGCGGCGACTGATATTTCTAAAACTTCACGCAAAGGTTTCATCGGCGTTTTGTTTAATTGCCAGACAAAATTTGTCGGCTCACGAAAACCGACGATAAAAACCCGTTCGCGCTTTTGCGGCAAGCCGAAATCGAGCGCGTTTAGTATTTTATAATGAACTTGATAGCCGAGATTTTCGAGCGTTTCGATAATCCGCGCCAAAGTTTTGCCTTTATTATGCGAAACGAGTTGTTTGACGTTTTCAAGAACAAACGCTGTCGGACGTTTCGCCTGTAAAATCCGCGCAATATCAAAAAACAAAGTTCCGCGCGTGTCGTCAAAACCTTTGCCGTCGCCGCAAATGCTGAACGCCTGACACGGAAAACCGGCTAATAAAATGTCGTGTTCGGGAATTTCTGCTTCGTGAATTTTCGTGATGTCGCCGAAAGGCTTTTCGCCGAAATTCGCTTCGTAAGACTTTTGCGAGTCCGCATCAAAATCGCACGAGAAAACGCAGCGGCTGTTTTGATGTATTTCTCTAATCGCCAGACGGAAACCGCCGAGACCGCAGAAAAGGTCAGCGAATTTCAACTTGTTTTCAGTTAAATCGGACAAATTATTATTCCCAAATATCTTCCAAATTCAGCGTAAAATCTTTGAGCAAAGGTTCGCCCGAAATCGTTTCGGGATTTTCCAACAGATCGACTTCCGCGCCGGAGCGATAAACATAAACCCGCCGTTTCGCCGGGTCAATCAGCCAGCCGAGCGACGCGCCGTTTTCGATATACTCATTCATTTTGTTTTTCAATTTGGTTAAAGAATCGGTTCCCGACCGCAGTTCGACGACAAAATCAGGACAAACGGGCGCGAATTTTTTACGCTTGGCTTTGGAAATTTTTTCCCATCGCGCTGACTTTATCCAGGACAGATCGGGCGAACGAATCGCGCCGTTCGGCAATGTGAAACCCGTCGAAGAATCGAAACCTTTACCGCTGCCGTCTTTTTCCGCCCAAATTCCGAATTTTACCGAAAGTGTAAAATTTCTTCCGCCCGTTTCGCTGAAAGTCGGTGGCATAATGTTTATTTCTCCGTCGCTGTTTCGTTCAATCCGCAAATCTCGATGGCGTTGGCAAAAATCAAAAAACTCGTCATCGCTCATCGGTTTGAGCCACGTCCCGAAATCAACTTCGATGGTGCTGTATGGATAAATCCGAAAAGTCGCGCTTTTATTCGCTGTGGTTGAAACCATAAAAACCTCCTAATTTATTTTAGCAAGAAAAACCGCGCCGCCGAATGTGATAAATAAAATCACGCTGACGAAAGCGTTGGTCGTAAAAAACGCCGCGTTCATTCGGCTTAAATCGTTCGGTTTAACCAAAGTGTGTTGATAAATCATCAACGCGCCGACCGCCAAAACGCCGGTTAGTGCCAGCCAGCCTAAAGCGGTTACGAGATATAAAAGAAACAAAACGATAAAGGCTTGCAGGTGAAACAGACGCGCAATCTTTAATGAATTTTTGATGCCGAAACGCGCCGGAATCGAACGCAGTCCGGCTTTTTTGTCGTATTCGTAATCCTGACAAGCGTATAAAACATCGAATCCGGCAGTCCACATCATCACGAGCAGAGATAGCAGCAGCGGCACTTCCGAATCAATCGCGCCGCGCACGGCAATCCACGCCGCCGTCGGCGAAATCGCTAACGCCCAGCCTAAAATTAAATGCGCGAAATTCGTAAATCTTTTGGCGTAGGAATATCCGAGAACGCTTAACAGAGCGACGGGCGACAGCGCGAAAGTCAGCCAATTTAAACTGTAAGCGGCAAATTCAAATAAAACGACTGAAAAGATAAAAAACGCCCACGCAAAATTGACGCTCAATTTTCCTGAAGGAAGTTCGCGGTTCGCCGTGCGCGGATTCGCCGCGTCGAATCGGCGGTCAATGAGGCGGTTAAAAGTCATCGCCGCCGAACGTGCGCCGAACATCGCCACCGTTATCCAGAGAATCTGCCACCACGTCGGCAAGCCGTCCGCCGCCAGCACCGCGCCCAAAAAGGCGAACGGCAGCGCGAATAAAGTATGCTCGAACTTTATCATCTCAAGCGTCGTTTTTAATTTTGTCCAAAAACCGTTCATCGAATAAATTTGAAATCTAAAATTTGAAATTTCAGATACTGATTTCAAAGCTGTTTCAGCAAGCCAAATGCCAAACTCAAATTTTAACAAAATCCCGCATTCGCCGCATTTTCACGCGGCAAATCGCCAAAAATTATTATTATCAAAAGCATTTTGCAAAAACTTTTTGTTGGCGATTGACGAAAATTTCGCTAATATGAATTGACGGAAATTTTCCAGCCAATCCAAAATCTAAAATCCAAAATCCAAAATCTAACTGATGCCTTCAGGAAAAACACACGATGCCGTAACCTTTCTTTTCGTCGCGCCGACGCTGGCGGCGGCGTGGCAGTTCACGCAAAGTTTCCCACTCGCTTTGATTGTTACGATTACATTTTTGTTCGGCGGTTTGATGTTCGGTCCCGATTTGGATACGCACTCGAAGCAATACACGCGATGGGGAATTTTCTGTTACCTCTGGTATCCGTATCAGGCGTTTTTCAAACACCGTTCGCGCTGGTCGCACGGGCTGGTTTTCGGAACTTTCCTGCGCGTCGTTTATTTTATGGGCGCGTTGACGCTGCTTTCGTTTCTCGCGGCGTATCTGCTGGCGATTTACGCGGGCGGCGATTTGCCGAATTTGCTGGATTTTATCAAGACCTGGACGGCAATCGGCGAATACGTCCGGGCGGATTTAGGCGAATACGCCTTTTTATATGCCTTTGCCGGATTATGGCTCGGCGCGGCGAGCCACACGCTGACCGACATCGCCGGAACTTTTATCAAAACCGGCAAAATTCAGGATTTTGTTTGAAGATTCAAAGAGAAAAACTTTATTGTCCGCTCGTCAGCCTTTAAATCCATAATTTTCGAGGTAATAAAAAATGAGCAGAGATTTAACGACCGGCGAGCGCAGAGTGGCGCGGGAACTTTACGGCAGTTCGATAAATTACTCCGAAGTTAAAATTCACGACGGCAAGTATTTTTTCGGTCAGCCCGACAACAGCGGAATGACACCGAACGGCGAAATATATGCTTCCAGCGGAGCTTACCACGCTGATTATTCGGTCGAAAATGCTTCGACTCAAGGCTTTCTCGTTCACGAGATGGGACACGTCTGGCAATATCAGAACAGTATTTTAAACGTCATCTGGTCGGCGATTCTGGAACAAATCGAACACGGTCTCGATTACAACAAAGCCTATCCGTATCTGCTCGACGCGAATAAAACTTTGACCGATTACGACATCGAACAGCAGGCTTCGATACTCGAAGATTATTTTAGAGTCGTCAAACGCGGCATCGAATTTCGTCAGGGGCGCATTCAAAACGGCGGCGACCGAACCGAGAAAGTTCGATTGCTGCGGGCGGTTTTAGCCGATTTCATTACCGACCCGTCGCTTCCGAACAGGTGAAGATGATGTTAAAAGAAAGCAATTTTACAGTCTGCGCGGCAAAGGCTCGAAAAACCGTCGTCTTTTTCAGTCTTTGCGCGTTGCTGTTGATAATGGCGGCTTGTTACCAGCGATTTGAACGAATGAGCGTTAAAGCAATTGATGAGGGAATAAGTTTCTCGCATCCGCAAATGGAAGAGGCAATGCGTCAGGGAAATCTTTGCGTTTTCGGCGAGATGAGCGTCAGCCGTCAGAGTTCGCCGAACAATTATTCGGAACAAATGTGGTATCTGCAAAATACCGAATCCGGCTTTCAGCCGTCAACCGAACCGATGAAAAAACCGTTTATCATTTACGGCGAATCGCTGCCGCAAACGAGCGTTACCGTCGAGCCGAAACCGCTGCGGGAAGGTAAATATCGAGTCAGCGGCGTGGTCGTTATTTACAACCAAAAACGCGAACTTTTGAAGGATTTGAGTTTTAACGACGAGTTCGTTTTGAAAACCGACGCTTCCGGCAAATTGACCGTTTCACCCGCTGAAAAATAAATTTTCTATCTCGCACTTCGCGCCGTTACCAACCGCAAAGCCTGTTTTCGCACCGCGTCAGAGACGTTGCGGTTTTTTGTCATCGCCTGCAAATCACGAAGCTGTAAGCGGGTCAGAATGCTGATGACGTTGCCGATTGGTGTGCGCGGATTGCGGGCTAAATTATGGACAATCGAATAATTTCGCGCCCAATTGCGATTGATGGCGATTTGCCGCAGAACGACTTCGGGAACTGAGCGCATCGCGGCGATTTTTTCGACTTCCTGGTCGGTGATTTTGGCGTTGTTGATGACGGCTTGGGCGACGATGCGGTTCGGGTCGCGGATGAGAATGTTGCGGGCTTCGCGGTCGCCCTTCGCCGCCAGTTTCACGCGGTCTTTCATTCCCATTTTCAAAATGCGGTTAATCATCGAAACGCGGTCGCCGGAAATTTCGTCGTCTTCGGCGCGTAATTCGCACAGAATTTTATTGACGATTGACTCGCGCTGCTCGACGGTTTCCTCATAAAGTTCCTCAATATATTCGGAAAAAAGCCAGCCGTCGTCCGTCTCTTCGTCAAAATCTTCGATGTGTTCGGCAAGCAGAATCGCGTCCTCAAAACTCAGACTCGATTTTGAAGCGGTTTCCTGTAAATTGTCGGCAAATTCCGCTTTTTCGATGAATTCCGCCGCCGCATTTTTACCTTGAGCGCGAAGTTCGTTGGCGATTTGCTGCGC
>JAJAYR010000307.1 GCA_026786155.1 Pyrinomonadaceae bacterium | reverse complement strand
TTGCAGAACTTCGCCGTTGACGAAAGTTCCATTGGTGCTGCCCGAATCGGAAATGACCGGCTGCCGGTTTCCGTCCTCGTAACTTAATTCGGCGTGATGCCGCGAAACGCCCGGCGCGTCCAAAATGATTTCATTATCGAAGGCGCGTCCGATTCGCAGGCGTGAAACTTGTTCGATTCTAAAAACGCTCGTCGCGTTATTTTCCGGCAGCGGTTGGATAAAAGGCATCGTCTCGCCGCCCGACAGCGGATATTTCGGCAGCGAACTGTTAGAAATATGCGGATTAAAAGATTGATTGGCTTGATTAAATTCTTCCGACTGCCCTTGCTGAAAAGTAAAAGCGACGGTTTGCCCCGCGCCGAATTCAATCGTATCGCCGTCGTTCAAAACGCCAGCTTCTATCGGTTGTTTATTGATGAAAGTCGTCTGCCGATTGCTCATATTTTTTATGGCGGCTTGTCCGTTCGGGCTGACTTCCACGACGGCTTGCAGGCGCGAGATAAAAGATTCATCTAAAACAATCTGGCATTGAACGCGGTCGCGCCCGATGATTGTGCGCCCGATTTTAAGAGTATATTTTCGTCCGGCGGAGCTAATTAGTTGTGGAGCATTAGTATCCATAATTGTCATTGCACCTTTGCGCTTTTTCGTATTGCTTGCGGATGCTGTCCAAATTCATCTCGCTCGCGCCGAGCGCGTCGGGCGCGAGAACTCTTTCAAATTCGCTGACGGCGGTCGAGCAATCGTAATTTTTCATCGCAATCGAAGCGAGCCAGGCGTGCGGACGCGCCCAGCGCGGCGCGAGTTCAACTGCTTTTTGATAAAAGGGCGCGGCTTCGGCGAAACGGTCTTGCAAAAAATACGAGCTGCCGAGATTGTTATACGGAATCGCCCAACTCGGCTCGCGCTCAATCGCCTGCCGCAGCCACGTCCGCGCCGCTTCGTAATCTTTGCGCTCGTTGTAAATCAACCCGATGCCGTTGAGCGGCACAGCCCATTTTTTATCGAAGTCGGCGGCGCGTTTCCAATCGGCAATTGCCGCGTCTTTTTGTTCGGTCAGATAATTGACGCGACCTTTAAAATAAGCCGCCTTCGCCGCCGCCCGATTGTCCGCCGGACGCATCTCGCTCGCCCATTCGAGCATCCGCGCTGCGTCCTGCCATTCTTCCAAACGCTTTTCCGTAATTCCCGGCTCAACGGTTGTCTTCAAAATTTCTTCGGGTTTCTCCGCCAAAATCGGAAACAAGCGGTCTTCGTATTTTTTCAAAACCTTCGCGTCCGCGCCGTCTTTTTTCAATTTTTGATAAAGCTCAAAAGCGTTGTCGCCCGCCGGAGCGAACAGTTGTTTGTCGGTGATGGCGCGGTCGAGTTTCGCTTCCGCCGGATGCGGCTGGCTCGCATACCAGACAATGCCGCCGATTAAAACGATTCCGAGCAACCCGCCGCCAATCAAAAAAGTCCCGAACGCGCTTTTGTTTTTCGCGGCGGGCGAATGGAAAGTTGCCTGATTGCCCGAAGTCGGCAAACCGAATTTAGGCGATTGAAAAGCGACGGTTTCGCCAAAGGCAGACGCGGAATTTTCATTGCTTTGAAACGAATTTACCGGCTGATTGCCCGCCGCGAACGGTTGATTTTCGATAATCGGAAAGTTAAACGGCGGATTCCGCGGCGGTTGATTTTCGGCGGAGACGTTCGGAGTTGAAAGAGCCGCGCCGCATTTTTTACAAAATTTCGAGCTGGCGCGGTTTGACCAATCGCACATCCCGCACGTCGTCAGCATATCGGGCGCGAGCGCGGTCGTTTGCCCGAAATTCACCTTCGGCGAGACGACGGTTTCCTGCTCGTCGTCTGCGTCTTTGAGAATCGTTCCGTCGTTCAGACAAAAAACATAGTCTTCGGGATAAACGCTGCTGCATTGCGGACAATTTTTCATATTCACCTGGCTGAAACCATTGAGCTGTTTCCAGTATTTTGAGTAAAATTCGCTTTTTTATTTAATCTCCGAAAACGGAATGTCTAAAATTCGACTTTCGGGGCAAGCCTGAAAATCGTAATGCCACCATTCAGCCGAATAAACTTTGAAGCCGTCGGCTTCCATCGCTTGACGCAAAATCGTGCGATTTTTATTTTGTTGCGGCGTTCCGCCCGCGTAATTAATCGCGGCGCGTTCGGTGAAATCATCGTAGCCGCTCGGCATCTCTAAATTTTCTTTGGTCTGCAAATCGAACAAACCCAAATCAGCCGCGCAGCCGCGATTGTGGCGCGAACCATTTTTCGGATTCGCCACAAATTTCTTTTTGCTTGCGGGCGTCACTTCCCAAAAAATTTTTGTCGCCGAAAGCGGGCGATAGCCGTCGAAGATGACTAATCCGAGATTTTGCTTTTTCAAGTTTTGGTGAATTCTAACAACCGCGTCAGCCGCCGGACTTTGCAGGAATGCTCTGGCTTCCTTATAAATCTCGCGCCCGACAAAATTGTTTTTCGTGGCGTAACGAACGTCGAGCTTTATCGTGTCGTCCAGTTTGACGAGTTCGACCAGCCCGTCTTTTTTCACCGTTTCTTTTGTTTTCGGAGTCGGCGTTAAAGTCGGCGCAGTTGGCAGATTGGCAT
>JAJAYR010000306.1 GCA_026786155.1 Pyrinomonadaceae bacterium | reverse complement strand
TCGTTTTGGTCATCGCCTCGTAGCCGCCTTCTTCGTTGCGCGAGATTTTATTCTGCGCGTAAAGCCCTTCGAGAACGAATTCGCAAGCGGAAACGAGCCGCGCTTTATCGCCGCGTTCGATGTCCAGAGTCGTCAACGTCGAATCAATCAAATCCGGCACGGCATCGAGCAGCATCGCGCCTTCGGTCGCCGAAACCGTGTCGCTCAATAAAAGTTTATTGCCTTCGTCAAACCAGCGCACGGTCGGCTCGAAATCAATTCCCAAAAAGAAGCCTTCAAAAATCGCGCCCGCCGCTTTTTTGATTAAGTCTTTGGTCAGTTTCTGCGCTCCGATTTGTTCGCCTTCGTATTCGAGTTCCATTTTTCCGGTCATCGAAGGCAGCGCGGCGTAAATGTCGGAAATGCGCGGCACAATTTCTTTTTCATCGGTCATCAAAGCGCGGCGTTCGGCGTTGGAAACGGCTGATTCGAGAGCCGTTATCGGAAAACGCTGCGACACGCCCGAACGTTTATCAATGCGCTGGTCATCGCGGGCTTCAAACGCGATTTGTTCGATTGTTTCCGCGATAAAATCGGGAATCTCGACGTTGAATCCGTCAAAATCTCCGCGTAAAGTCCACGCTTCCTGTTTGGTAATTTCCGCGCCCAAACCGATGTTTTTCGGATAATGCGTCGCAATTTCCGCGCCGATTCTATCTTTGAGCGGCGTGATAATTTTTCCGCGAGCCGTATAATCTTCGGGATTTGCCGAAAACACGAGCATCACATCGAGCGGCAGACGCACGGGAAAACCTTTTATCTGCACGTCGCCCTCCTGCATTATATTGAACAGCCCAACCTGAATTTTTCCCGCCAAATCCGGCAGTTCGTTGATGGCGAAAATTCCGCGATTCGCTCTTGGCAAAAGTCCGTAGAATATCGTCAGTTCGTCCGACAAAAGATGTCCGCCTTTCGCCGCTTTTATCGGGTCAATGTCGCCGATAATGTCGGCGATGGTAACGTCCGGCGTAGCGAGTTTTTCGACGAAACGCGAATCGCGCTTGACCCAATCAATCTTCGTCGCATCGCCGTTTTCCGCAATGGTTTGTTTGCCGAAAGCCGACAGCGGTTTGAACGGGTCGTCGCTGATTTCCGAACCCGCGATAATCGGGATTTCTTCGTCCAATAATTCGGTTAATTGTCTGATGATACGGCTTTTCGCCTGTCCGCGTGTGCCGAGCAAAATTACATTATGTTTTGACAAAATCGCGTTGATGAGTTGCGGAATCACCGATTCTTCAAAACCGATGATGCCTTTGAAAAGCCGTTCGCCGCTCCGCAATTTTTTAATCAAATTCGTCCGCATTTCGTCTTTGACCGAACGAGTTTGATAACCGCTTGCCTTTAATTCGCCCAATGTTACTGCTTTGTTCATAAGTTTAAAGTTTCTCGATAGATTTATTTTGCCACAGAGCGCACGGAGTTCACAGAGCAAAACGAAAATTAGCCGCGAATAACACTAATGACACGAATTACTTTTTTTAATTTTAATTCGTGTTAATTCGTGTTATTCGTGGCTAAAAAATCTTTTTCGATTTAGCTCGGCGGCAGTTCCGGCAAAGTATATTTGCGCCCCGCGTTTTGTTTTTTGAGATAAGCCGTCAGCGGCTCGAAGTAACGCAGCATCGCTTTCGCGCTCAAATCTTCGCCGGTTTCTTCGCGCAGCACGACGCGCCAATCGCGCGACGCGCCCGGTGTCATAATTTTTCGCAAGAATGCGCCGACTTCCTTGTTGCCGTAATAATCGGTCGCCCGCGGATTCTGTTTCAAGATTTTCGCGGCAATGTGGTCGTGCAGTTGAAACAACAAAATATATGACAGCGCGTAATCGTAATACTGCGCCGCGTCGTCGTTGATGTGCGTTTTCGTGCAGGCGTCGCAGAATTTTTCGCCGCGCTCCGTCGGTGGAACGATGCCCTGATAAAGTTTCACGAGTTCCCACCAACGCTTATTATATTGTTCTTTCGGCAGATTTTTTTCGTAAAGTTCGTATTCAAACTGCGGCATCGTTCCCGAAGACCACGGAATAAAAACGACGCTGCTCAACGCTTCGCGCATCAGAATCTGCATTTCGTCAACCTTCGCGTCCTTCGCCACGATGCCGCGATTTTCGAGAAACGGTTTCTGCATCGCCGCCAAACCCATCAAAGAGCCGACCGCTTCGTGATAAGCGCGGTTCGCGCCTTCGCGCAAAAGCGGCGGAACGTCTTTGTTCGTGTAGCTGATGTAATAATAAATATGTCCGAGTTCGTGGTTGGAAGTCTCGAACCATTCGGCGTTCGGCTCGACCGACATCAGCGAACGCACATCGTTTTCCAAATCCAGATGCCACGCCGAAGCGTGATTGTTTTTCTTATATTTCGCGTCTTTCGGCGCGGGATAGAGCGAAGATTTTTCCCAGAACGACTGCGGCAAGCGCGGAAATCCGAGCGAAACGTAAAATTCTTCACCTTGTTTGACAATCCATTCCGCCGATTTATCTTTGAGCGCGGCGTTGACATCCATTCCTTCGACGCTGACGAGTTCGCTCCAATCCTGTCCCCAACGATTGGAAAGCCAATCGGCGGGCAGTTGGTCGGGAACTTCTCGGTTATATTTTTTCGCCAATTCATAACGCGCCCAAGTATGCAATTCGCGGTAAAGCGGGCGCAATTCGCGGTTGATTTGCAGCATCAACGCCTGCATTTCTTCCGAAGTCATCCCGTATTCGGAAACCTGATAACTGTTATACGATTTGTAGCCGAGCGGTTTGACCGTGCCGTTTCTCAATCTTTGCAAATTCGCCAAACCGTCTTTCAGACCGATGCCGACTTCTTTAGAAGATTCCCAAGCCTTGCGCCGTTCGGCTAAATCGTTCGATTCCTTCAACATTCGGTCAATATCATTCGCCGTTACCGATTTTCCGCCAATCTTGAAATCGAATCCGAAAAGTTTTTCCGTTTGCGCGGTTTCGGCGGCGATGCGTTCTTTGACCAACGCTTTGACCGTTTCGGGACTGCCCGCCGCTTTATACAAAATTGCTTCGAGTTGTTTGACTTGCAACCCAGTCAGTTTGGTTTTCTGTTTCAAAAATTTCGTCGCCGCGTCAATGTTCGCTTTGCTGCCGGTAAAAGCAACGAGTTTTTCCGCCGCCGCGACGGTCGCTTTGGCGTTCGTATCGTCGCCTTCGACAATCTTTATGTTTGACTGCCATTCGGCTTGGCTCGATTCGTAACGCAGTTTCGTCCACGTTTTCGTGTAATCGTCAATAAACTTTTGCGCTTCGGTGCGAACATCATCTTTTGAAACGGCAAACGTCGCAGGCGCGGCAGTAAAACCAAAAACAAATAAGGCGATTAACGCGCTCGTCACAAACTTATAACATATTTTTTTGAACATAATTTTTATCCTTCAATCGGTTGTGATTGTGTTACGCAAAATTTCAGGAAGAGTTTTTCTCGTTTTTGATAGATGATAAATTAGCAACGAAAAATACCAAAAATCAGAATTGTGGTATATTTTATCATTACTGAGCGGTATAGAAATTGCTATACCATCAAATCGCCTAAATATCGGCTCTAAAAATACTTTTTTGGAGAATTTTTAGAACTTTCTCCAAGAGATTTTAGAAAATATCAGC
>JAJAYR010000305.1 GCA_026786155.1 Pyrinomonadaceae bacterium | reverse complement strand
TTTTTGCCGGTGTCGGCGATGGATTTGCCGCCGGTATCGCGGTCGGTTGGGCGGCGTTAGCGTTGACATTTGCCGGTGTCGCTTTGCTAATCGGCGTTGCCGTCGGTTTCGCGTTCGCGCTCGTGTTTGAATTCGTCGGAACGGGAACTAAAACCGTGCCGTCCTGCATAAAAATACTGTTCGGATTATTCGGGTCAATCATCTGTCCGCCCGGCGGAACGTAAATCGGTGCGCCCGGCGGCGGACCGTTGCTGCCCCAGTAATTTCTGCCGTCGCCCAAACCGTCGCCGGTCTGGAGCGTCGGCGGTATCTGCATCGGCATCATCATATTTGAATTTCCCGTCATCATCGGCTGTCCCGGCTGATACGGAATTAAACCAGCCGTGCCTTGCTCGTTCATTACGGTCGCCGGATTGAGCGGCTGCACCGGCTGACCGTTCGCGTCGCTTTGCAGAGCCGTCGTCGGATTGGTTTGCTTGCTCGATGTCGTATAAATTAACCCGATTGCCAACAGCGAAATTCCCGCTAAAACGACGAACGCCGTTTTCCAAATGTTGTTATTCGTATTGTCCGGCGCGTTAGTTATCGGCGGAATGAAAGGCGATTCCGTTCTGCTGACATTGTTGGTCGCGCCGTTCAAATCGTCAATAAATTCCTGCGCTGTTTGATAGCGCATTTCGGGATTTTTCGCCAATGCTTTGAGAACGAGCGGCTCGATGTCGGGAATTATATCTTTGCGAAAAGCCGACAGCGGCGCGGGCGGGTGTTCCGCTTGTTTGATTAAAAGTTCGAGCTGCGTGCCAGCCGTGAACGGAACTTCGTCCGCCAGCATTTCATAAAAAATCACGCCGAGCGCGTAAATGTCCGAACGCTCGTCGGGTGTCGCGCCCAGCGAATTTTGTTCGGGCGAAAAGTATTGCAGATTTTTTAGGGAAACTTGATTGGTATCGGTTTCGCCCGCGCCGAAATCGAGCAGTTTGACCGCTTCCGAACCGTTCGGATTTTTTATCAGCAAGACGTTTTCGCTGTTGAGTTGCCCGTGAACGATGCCGTAACCGTGCGCCGATTGCAGCGCGGCGGCGATTTCGTTGGCGACGCGGACGGCGCGTTCGACCGGCAATTTGCCGACGCGCTTTAAGGTTTCCGACAAAGTTTCACCGTCCGCGCCGTCAAAAACGATATACACCGCGCCGTTTTTATCCGTGCCGAAATCGGTCGCGTTCAGGATATTCGGGTGCGCCAGATGCGAAACATTTTTCGCTTCGGCGGAAAAACGCGCCACTTTATTTTCGTCGTGCGCCAGCGCGGGCGCGAGAATTTTGACGGTTACGGGTTTGTCCATCAAAAGATGCGTCGCGCGATAAACGTGGTTCGCGTCGCCGTCGCGGATGAGCGATTCAATTTGATATTTGTCCGCTAGAGTTTGTCCGATAAATTGGTCTGACATTTTATTAAAAACCTTTAAATTATTTATTCTGCTTAGATTTTATATACGCCTTAAAGAACGGTTCGATTCAAAAATCCCGCACAAAGTTGTCATCTCTGCGGCAAGCTAATCTAAGATGTTACAATAAATTCCGAAATTATGGCAGAGAATTTATTCGTTCCGAACACTTTGGACAGGAAAAAAATCTACGACGAAATCGCCCCGCAAATCGCCGCGCTGGTCGCGGGCGAAACCGATTTGACGGCAAATTTAGCCAATGTTACGGCGGCTCTCAAAGAAGCGTTCGGTTTTTTTTGGGTCGGATTTTACGTCGTCAAGGAAAATCAACTCGTCTTAAACGCTTTTCAGGGAACGATTGCCTGCACACGAATTGATTTTGACAAAGGCGTTTGCGGGCATTGCTACACGACGGAAAAAATTGTCATCGTGCCGGATGTCGAAGCGTTTCCCGGACACATCGTTTGCAGTTCCGCGTCAAAATCGGAAATCGTGCTGCCGGTTTTCGATAAAAACGGCGCGATTGCAATGGTTTTGGACGTGGACAGCGATTGTTCGGACGATTTCAGCGAAACCGACGCGAAAGGTTTGCGGAAAGTTGTTGAAATTATCGAACGGTTGATTTAGATAGGAACGCCAGCCTCTTGCTGGCAATGAGCGCGGTGAAGCGCGAAAATAACTTTACCAACGGTTTTCACGTCCTTGCGGACGTATTGCCAGCAAGATGCTGGCGTTCCATTAGACCTCACATTTAACTTTCATTTTGCCTGTGATAACATTTCTTTTTATTTTGCATAAGGAATGGTTGTTGATATTTTCAAACGACAAATCACATAAATTTGAATGGATAAATTTTTAATTCGCGGCGGCAAGCCGTTGAACGGAACAGTCAAAATCAGCGGCGCAAAAAATTCCGCTCTGCCGTGTTTGGCGGCGACGCTTCTAACTGCCGAAACCGTTACATTGCACTATGTTCCATACGTCAAGGATTTGATAACGCAGCGACGACTGCTGGAAGATTTGGGCGCGACGGTTCTCACGCCCGATTTACACACGCACCAAGTCCGCG
>JAJAYR010000304.1 GCA_026786155.1 Pyrinomonadaceae bacterium | reverse complement strand
CGCCTACGCGGTCGGTTATCGCAGCAATTTTCGGCATATTTTAGTTCTCGGTTTATCCACGGCAATCGCGCACACCGTAACTATTCTGGTTTTGGCGTTAATTTTAGGAACGACCGTTTCGAGCATCGAGAGCGAAAACGCGCATCAGTGGATTGAAGTCGGTAGTGGAGAGCGTAAAAAAGCCGGTTCTTCCGAACTTTTGGTGCAACCTACAAAAACTATGGTAAAATGGCATTTTAAGGCATTTAGAAGATTTTGGCGACAAACTTCTAAATACAGTCATCAATTGGATTATAGGGATCATCACAAGCCTTGTTTAAGCTCGTTAAACAAGGCTGCAAAATCTCGCAGTATTTTTGTGTCCTTTTTCATAAACTTGCACCAAAAGTTCGGAAGACCCACTCTTTTTTGCTCTCCTAAATCTCCCGCACCGATAATTTTCTTCAGCGAGTTTTTAGCAATGGTTTAATTCAACGGACGGAAGCAATTTTCGTCGGATACAAATGAAGAGATGCACTACTTCTCCAACCGACAATTCAATTGTGCATTCGTTACACAAACTTTACTGAAATTTAACTTCTTGATTAGACGACGGACATATTTCGTTAATCGCTCGTTGTTAGACTCTTCTTTCTCCAGCTAAAACACCGGAAAAATTTGAATCCGAAACGCTTTATTGAGAAACGGACGGAGGAGCCGTTTCTATGGAGAAAAGTCTATCTTTTTTACAGGAGTTGATTAAACGAAATGTGCAGACAAAAACTTTTTCATCAGGTTTATTCGCTTTTAATTTTATTGGTATTTGGTATCACAATTATCAGGGCGCAGGTTGATACGGCATCCGTTACCGGACAAGTGACCGACCCGCAAGGCGCGGTGGTTGCGGGAGCGCGGGTCGTCGTTAAAAATCAGGCAACCAACATCGCCGTCGAAACGACGACCAACGGTGAAGGTTATTACACGCTAACTAATCTACGCCCGAATTTATACACGATTGAAACAATCCAACAAGGTTTCAAAACCGATTCGCGCAAAGACGTTGAATTAAACGTCGGACAAAAGGCGCGATTTGATTTCCAATTAACAGTCGGCGAAGCGTCCGCCGTTATTGACGTAACGACGGATAATCAAACGCAGTTGCAGCGCGAAGATGCTGTTGTCGGCAGCGTCGTTGACAATCGGAGAATTACGCAGTTGCCTCTGCTTCAGCGCAGTTGGGACGATTTGCTGTCGCAGGTCGCCGGCGTGCAAAACGAACCTTACACCGAACAGGGCGGCGGCACGGCGGCGGGACGCACCGGCTCGGCAAACATTCACGGAGCGCGTTCGCTGCACAACAATTTTATCCTTGACGGTCAGGACAACAATTCAATCTCGACCAACGTGCAGGAGTTTTCAACGCAGGTTTCGCGCCCATCGGTTGACGCTATCAGCGAGTTTAAGGTGGTTACGTCGCCGTTTTCGGCTGAATACGGACGCTCCGCCGGCGGCGCGATTATCGTAACCACCAAATCCGGGACCAACGATTTTCACGGTGTTCTCTACGAGTATCACCGCAACCGCGTTTTCGATGCCAACGACTTTTTCTCGAACCGCGTCGGACGTTCGCGCCCGCAGCGCGTCCAAAATCAATTCGGCGCAAATCTCGGCGGTCCGATTTGGAAAAACAAAGCGTTTTTCTTCGCTGATTACGAAGGCACGCGCATTCGTCAAGGCATTCTTTTGACCGGACAAGTTCCGCTGCAAAGCGAATTGCGCGGCGATTTTTCCACACGGCTCGGCGGCAATCTTTTTGAAATAATCGCCCCGAACGCGCAGGGTCAATGCGTCGCAACGGGACAATTTATCCGCAGCGGACAAATTTTCAATCCGGCAACGACGCGCCCAAACCCGTGTTTTACGAGCGGAACAGCCGCTAATCCGTATCAGCGACTGGCGGTTATCCGCGATGCGTATGCGGGCAACATTATCACCAACATCAATCCGACGGCGGCGCGTCTGGCGGCATTTTATCCCGCGCCGAATTTGCCGGGACGCTCCAACAACTTTGTTCGCACGCCCGCCATTTCCGACGACAACGACCGTTTTACGACCAAGCTCGATTACAAATTAAATGCCGCCAACGACATTTTCGGGCGTTATTCTTACGGCAAGCGCGACCGCTTTCTGCCCGGCGTATTCGGCGGAGTCGCCGACGGCAGCGATAGTTCCGCCCGCGGCTTAACGACGGTTAAAAATCATTCGATTTTACTCGGCTGGAATTATCTGGCTTCACCGAACGTCGTCAACCAATTTCGCTTCGGCTACAACTACGCGAACGCATTCACCGCGCAAGAGCCGTTCGGCAAAGGTTCGAGTTCGGATTTTGTGCCGGGAATCCCGAACGATCCGGTTGTGCAGGGCGGACTTCCGGCGATTCTTTTGACGACCGAAGGTTTTAACCCGCGTCTCGGCTCGGCGGATTTTAATCCGAAATTTCAAAATTCAAAACAGTTTCAATTCAGCGACACGCTGACTTATATTCGCGGGGCGCACACATTTCGTTTCGGCACGGAGATTTTAGCTCCGCTCAAACTCCGGTTTCTCGATATTCCGGTGGCTCGCGGACGCTTTGCCTTTAACGGTTTTTACACGCAGCTTTCGCCCGGTGTCGGCGGAACGGGCAGTTCGGTTGCCGACTTTTTGACCGGCAATCCGATTCAAGCGGCTCTGACAAGTGTTTTCGTCGTCAATCAACGCCGCGAAATGTATTCGTTTTTCGTTCAGGACGATTGGAAAGTAATGCCGAATCTGACCGTCAATTTGGGTTTGCGATACGATTACGGAACGCCGTATTACGAAGCCCAAAATCGCCAGGTCAATTTTGACCCGGTTGCCGCCACCGCCGCAACAAACCAAGCCCAAGCCTTCGCCAGTTTGCGCCAAGCCACCGACGGAAGCATCGAAGAACGCGCTTTGGTCAAACCGGACAGAAACAATTTCGCGCCGCGCGTCGGTTTCGCTTATTCGGTCAACGACAAATTCGTCGTGCGCGGCGGTTACGGAATCTTCTACAACCTGCTCGACCGCATCGGCTCGGAAGACCAAATCTCGATTAATCCGCCGTCGGTCGTGCAGTTTCAGGCGAGCGGCAACGG
>JAJAYR010000303.1 GCA_026786155.1 Pyrinomonadaceae bacterium | reverse complement strand
GAATGGAGTTGTCAAATCGGCGGAACCGTCGCCACCAACGCGAGCGGTGCGCGAAGTTTTAAATACGGCGCGACGAGAAAATTCGTGCGAAGACTCGAAATCGTTTTGGCGAACGGCGAAGTTCTCAATCTTAGACGCGGCGAAGTTTTCGCTGAAAACGGATTTGTCGAGATGACAACGGAAAGCGGCACGAAAATTAAAACCAAAATGCCGACTTACAACCAGCCGAACGTGCGAAAAAATACCGCCGGATATTTCGCCTCGGAGAAAACGGACGCGATTGATTTATTCATCGGCAGTGAAGGAACCCTTGGCGTTATCACCGAAATCGAACTCGAAATACTGCCGAAACCTCAAGCCTTTTTCAGCGGCATCGTATTTTTTGAGAATGAAACCGACTTGCTGAATTTTGTTGGTGAAGCGCGGGCAATTTCATTCGATTCTAGAAACGCGGAGAAAATGGAAAATGGAAAATGGAAAACGGAAAATTGGATTGACGCTTCTTTAATCGAATATTTCGACGGCAAATCTTTGAAATTTATCAGTGAAAAATTTCCTGAAGTTCCGGCAAATGCGAAAGGCGCGATCTTTTTTGAGCAGGAAACCAAAGCGGAAAACGAAGATGCTTTGCTTGAAAGCTGGAACTCGCTTTTGGAAAAACACCACGCCGACGCGGAAACTTCGTGGTTTACGACGACCGATGCCGACCGCGAGCGAATGCGCGAATTTCGCCACGCGCTGCCGGTTGCCGTCAACGAAAAAGTCGTTAAAAATAAACAGAAAAAAATCGGCACCGATATGGCTGTCCCGGACGAAAGTTTCGCGTCTTTCCTAAAATTATACAAACAAAAACTCGACCAATCGGGCTTGGATTACGTTATTTTCGGACATATCGGCGACAATCATCTGCACGCCAACATTCTGCCGAAAAACGACTTGGAAGCTGAAAAAGCGCGGCATCTTTACGGGCGGTTTATCGCGCACTCGATTATGCTCGGCGGCACGATTTCAGCGGAACACGGCATCGGCAAATTGAAATCGAAATATCTTTCCGTTCAATACGGCGAACGCTATTTGAATGAAATGGCGGAGTTGAAACAGGCGTTTGACCCGAACGGAATTTTGAGTCGCGGTAATATATTCGACGCGAAATTTTCAAATTAAATTGATTGCCGACCAAACAGCGTAAAACTGAGTTCGTCATTCGAGTTTGCGGCAAATTTCTTTCAAAGTTACACTTGATTTCACAAAAACACGATTTATCGAACTTAGAAAGGAAACCGAACTTCAACAAATGATAAAAGCGATTTTAATGGATTTCAACGGAGTCATTATCAATGACGAACCGGTGCAGATGAAGGCGTATCAGGAAATTCTGAAGGCTGACGACATTGATTTGACCGAAGAACATTATTATTCTTCGATGGGGATGGATGATGTGACCTTCATCGAAGCGGCATTTACTCGCGCCGGGAAAGATTTAACCGAAAGCCGCGTCATCTCAATTCGGAAAGCGAAAACGGCGAAATGGCGCGAAATCGTCGAACGGGAAATTCCGCTTTTCGACGGCGTGGAAAATTTTATCAGGAAAATGCAGAAGGATTTTGCGCTCGGCATCGTTTCGATGGCGGGACGCGAAGAAATCGAATTTATTCTGAATGCGACCGATTTGCGCGGCTGCTTTTCGGCTATCGTCAGCGCGGAAGACGTGCAGAATCATAAACCGCACCCGGAATGTTATCACAAAGGCTTTAATTTGATTGACGCGGCGCGAACGACTCGCGGCAGCAACCCGATTGTTCACGCCGATTGTCTCGTCATTGAAGACGCGCCGCAGGGAATTCGCGCCGGGAAAGCCGCCGGATTAAAAACGCTCGGCATCACGAACACCGTTTCCACCCGCGAATTACGTGAAGCGGGCGCGGACGCGGTTTCAAAATCGCTAAACGATTGGATGCCCGACTCGATGCGCCGCGTTTTTGTCTGAAATTAACTTGAAAAAATTTGAAAGAGTAGATTGGAAATTTCCAATCTACTCTTTTTCTATTAAGACTAAAAATGCCTTTAAGCCCTGCGCTTCGACGATTTGCGGTGCGCCGGTGCGATAACCGCGCGTCTTCAAATTTTGCACGGGCGGCGCAAGTTCGTTAAAGGTCTTATCTCGAAAAGCGATATAAAATCGGTCGCCTTCAAAATCGTCCGCCGCCTGAACAGCATCGAAACCGCGCGGCAGAAAATAGGCTTTGTCCTCAGTTAAACCTTCGTTGCCGTTGATTTTGACTATTTGCAGCGGCGTGTCCGAATCGCGCCGGGCAAACCAGAAAAGATAGGCGACCAAATCTTCAAAAACGTAGATTTTCGCCGATTGATTAAAATCTAAATCGCTCGCCAGATTTTCCCACGCGCACCAGATATATTTCGGCTCAGGGCGCAACGCCTGTAACAGAAACGCCGCGCCGAAAAGTAGTATAACTATCGCCAAAGCCGCGTGTTTTAACTGTGGAAACTTAATTTTCCAGAGCGCGTTCGCCGTCAGGACGGCAAACGGCGCAAAGGCG
>JAJAYR010000302.1 GCA_026786155.1 Pyrinomonadaceae bacterium | reverse complement strand
CTTCAGTAAGCATTAGCGAAAGGTTCGACAAAAAACGGACATTTGCGGCGAAAAAAATTTGCAGAAAAAAGGTTTTGGGTTACAATCGCCATAAAATAATATATGTTTGACGAAAATACTCACGACGTTACAGGGATTTTGCAGGAGTGGCGCACGGGCGATAAAAGCGCGGCGGAACGACTTTTTCCGCTTGTTTACGATGAACTCAAACGGCAGGCGCGAAGATATTTGAGCCGCGAAAGAGGCGACCACACTTTGCAGCCGACGGCACTGGTTCACGAAGCATATTTACGAATGGTTGACCAGACGGTTTTGTCGGCGGAAAACCGGACGCATTTTTTCGGCATCGCCTCGCGCGTGATGCGGCAGATTCTGGTTGACCACGCCCGCCAGCACAATGCCGAAAAACGCGGCGGCGCGGCGCAGAGATTTTCCATCGAAGATTTCGACGTGCTGCCCGAACAATCCGCCGCCGATATTATCGAATTAGACGAAGCCTTACAGCGACTCGAAGCGTTGGACGAGCGCAAAGCGAGCGTCGTTGATATGCGATTTTTCGGCGGCTTAAAAGAAACCGAAATCGCCGAAGTATTAGGCGTAACCGAAAAAACCGTCCGCCGCGATTGGCAATTCGCCAAACTCTGGCTGTTTCGGGAACTCTCGCAGACGGTTTAGTTTTTTTTCACCACAGAGACACAGAGACACAGAGAAAGAAAAATAAGCAGATTAAAGCGAGAAAAAAATTCTTTTGCTTGAAAAACTCTGTGTCTCTGTGTCTCTGTGGTGAAATAATTTTATGAATTCACAAAACTGGCAAAAAATTGAAGAAGCCGTCGCGCTCGCGTCCGAGATGGAAACTTCAAAACGCGCGGCGTGGCTCAATGATTTTTGCGGCGATGATGAAACATTAAAATCTGAAATCGAATCTCTGCTGGCGTTTGAAAATCAAGCCACCAAGTTTCTCGAAAAAACCGTTTCGCCTTACGCGGCTTCGATTTTAACCGACGACGCGGAAACGGAAATTTCCGGCAAACAGTTCGGCAATTACCGAATAATCCGCGAAATCGGGCGCGGCGGAATGGGCGCAGTCTTTTTAGCCGAAAGAAATGACGGTGAATTTAATCAGCAAGTCGCGCTGAAAATCGTCCGGCAAACCATCGTTGATAAAGAAACGGAAAACCGCTTTCGCCGCGAACGCCAAATTCTCGCCGCCTTAAATCATCCGAATATCGCCAAACTGCTCGACGGCGGCGTATCGGACGCGGGCGAACCGTTTTTGGTGATGGAACATATCGAAGGCAAACCGTTTTTGGAATTCGCCGAAACGAACGCGCTTTCGATTGCCGAATGCTTGCGTCCATTTCTCAAAGTCTGCGCGGCGGTCGGCTTCGCGCATCAAAATCTGATAGTTCACCGCGACATTAAGCCTTCAAATATCTTGGTAACGAAAGACGGCGAACCGAAACTGCTCGATTTCGGTTTGGCAAAAGTTCTCGATTTTGAAGCGGACGCGGCGCAAACGGCGACGGCTTTTCGTGCGATGACACCGGCTTACGCCTCCCCGGAACAGATGCGCGGCGAAATTGTTACAACGGCTTCGGATATTTACAGTCTGGGCATCGTTTTATACGAATTGCTGACCGGCACGCGCCCGTTCGATTTCAAAACTAATAGTTTCGAGGAAATGCTGCGCGTCGTTTCGACCGATGAACCTGCTCGTCCTTCGTCCTTTGTCATTCGTCCTTCGCCGGATAAAAATCCAGATTCGCCTCACGAACAAAGGACAAAGGACAAAGGACAAAGGACGAATCCCAAACTGCTCAAAGGCGATTTGGATAACATCGTTTTGATGGCTTTGCGGAAAGAACCGTCGCGCCGTTATACATCGGTCGGCGAATTTGCCAACGACATCGAACGGCATTTGCAAGGTTTGACGGTCAAAGCGCGTCCGAATACTTTCAAATATCGCGCCGAAAAATTCGTCAAACGCAATCGTCTCGGTGTCGCCGCCGGTTTGCTGATTTTGCTGACGCTCGTCGGCGGCATCGTCGCTACCGTTTGGCAGGCGAATCGCGCTGAAACGCAGCGGCAAAAAGCCGAAAAACGCTTCGGCGACGTGCGGAAGATTGCCGGTTCGTTTATTTTTGAAATCTCCCCGAAAATCGAAAATCTGCCGGGCGCGATGGAAGCGCGGGAAATTTTGGTGACGCGGGCTTTGGAATATCTCGACAATCTCGAACGCGAATCGAACGACGACCGCGATTTGCAGCGCGAACTCGCCGCTGCTTACGAAAAAGTCGGCGACATTCAAGGGCGATTGAATCAGCCGAGTTTGGGCGATACGAAAGCGGCTCTGGAAAGTTACCGCAAAGCGCAAAATTTGCGCGAAGCGGTTTTGTCGGCTGACCCGCAGAATCCCGAAAAGCAAAGCGAACTCGCCAACGATTTCGAGCAAATCGGTTATCTTTTATGGTGGTCGAGCGATACGAAAAAAGCCGTCGAACTTTATCAAAAATCGCTTACGATGCGCGAAAAACTCGTCGCCGAAAATCCCGCCAATTCAGATTTTCGTCAAAGACTCGCCAAATTGCAGATGCAATACGGCGACATTCCGGCGTGGGATAAAGAAACCGAAAAGGCTTTGGTTCATTATCGCGCCGCGCTCGAAATTTTAGAAAAATTGGCGGCGGAAACTCCCGAAGACGCGGCGGTCAAAGGCGATTTAGCCCGCTGTTACGCGCGTTTGAGCGACGTTTTTAACACGACGGGCGATTTGGACGCGGCGTTGAACGAGACCGAAAAGGCTTTAAAAATTTACGAACCGCTGGTGGCGAAATTCCCTTCCGACATCAAACAGCGACGCGGAATGTGGGTCGCTTATTTTCGCCAATGCCAGATTTATCTCGGCAAAAAAGACGCGGCAAGCGCGGCGAAAAGTTGCGGAAAAATCTCCGAAATGGCGGAAACGAATTTTCAAGCCGATCCGAAAAACGAAACGACGCAGCATTCCCGCGCCATCGGTTTTTATCACTTGGGCGAAATTTTCATCCTTCAAAAGAATTTTCCCGAAGCGCAAAAAAATTACGAAAAATCACTGGCAATCGTCAGCGAAAAAGCCGCGTCCGCCGCCGATAAAAGCGAATATCAGCGCGATATGGCATTGGATTACACGGCAATCGGCAAAGTGCAGTCGGAAAATAATCAATTGCCGTCGGCACTCGAAAATCAGTTGAAGGCATTGAAACTGCTCGAAGAAATCGTTGACAACGATTCAGAAAACTCCGCGCCAAAACTAGATTTGGCGAAAGTTTATCAACAACTCGGCAAAATCAAATTGCGGCAGAAAGAGTTTGCTCCGGCAAAAACTCAATTCTTAAACGCGCTGGAAATTTTGGGCGACCTCGACCAAGCGGACGCGCTGACCGAACCGGACAAAAAGATTATTGAAGAAGTGCTGATTGATATGAAAAAATGCCGCGTCTAAAAATTTGCTTGAAAACTGAGTGTTATCGTGCTGATTTTTGATTTTACATTCTTCATTCTAAATCTCCCCGAATAAAAAATTTGGTATAGAAGTTACGCATCTGAACGAAAAAATTAAAAGAAACAAAGACAACAAACTTTTCATTGTCCGAACAGCGAATAGTTAATAGCGAACAGCGAACAGTTGCGTGGGCGGCGTTATTCGCTGTTCGCTATTAACTATTCGCTGCTCAATCGGTAAAAATTTCATTGCAATCATTCAATTATTTCAACCTCTCAACTTCTATAAGAATGAAGAATGTAAAATTAAAAATGAATAACCATTACTCAAATTTGATAAATCTCGTCATTCCTGTTGAAATACAGAATTTATGAATAATCTGATTTTTTCAAATATGCTGCATCGTCCGGCGCGAACTTTCGTCAGCGTTTTAGGCATTGCGGTCGGCGTTCTGCTGATAGTTTTCACCGTCGGTCTGACGAACGGTTCGATGCGCGAACGCGGACATCGTGAAGCCAATGTCGGCGCGGAAATTATGTTTCGCGCTTCGGGAACGCTCGGTTTAAGCGGCTCAGAATCGTTTCGGCTGCCCGTTTCGCTGAAACCGGATTTGGAACGAATCGAAGGCGTTAAAATCGCCGCGCCGATTGCTCAAAATTCCGTTTCCGCCGAAGATAGCAACACCGGCAGCCGTCTGATTGACGGCGTAAATTTTGACGAATACGCCAATATCGCCGGACTGAACATTATCGAAGGGCGCAAATTCGCCGAAAACACGGACGAAGCAATTATTGATACCGGCTGGCAAAAGCAAAAGAAAATCAAAGTCGGCGATAAAGTGAAACTTTACGAACGCGATTTTACGATTGTCGGCACTTACGAACCGGCAGCCGGAGCGCGAATCAAAATCCCGCTTCGGGCGATGCAGAAACAACTCGGCGGCGACGGCAAGGCATCGGCGTTTTTAGTCAAAGTCAAAGAAGGCTATGCTCCCGAAGCGGTTGCCGAAACGCTGCACAAAACCTTTTCCGACAATCAAATTTTGCTCACCAAAGATTTGGAAGAACTTTATATGTCGAGCGTTCCCGCGCTGAATGTTTTTCTGAACGTCTTTATCGGCGTGGCGGCAGCGATTTCCGCGCTCGTCATTTTGCTGACGATGTATACGACCGTGACCGAGCGCACCCGGCAAATCGGCATTATGAAATCCTTGGGAATGAGCAATTCGGCAATCGGCTGGATTATCGCGCAGGAAGCACTTTTAATCAGCTTTTTCGGCATCGTCGGCGGCATTATTCTGACGATTATTCTGCGATTTCTACTCTCGAAAGTAACGACATTGGAAGTCGAAATCAGCCCGGCAATTTTGGTAATCGTCTTCGTCGTCGGTTTAATCGGCGGCGCACTCGGCGCACTTTATCCGGCGTTGAAAGCCGCGCGGCTCGATGCGGTGGAAGCGTTGAGCTACGAATAATTCAGGTTTCAGGTTTCAGGTTAAAGTGTCTTCCAACCTTGAACCTGAAACCTGAAACTAAAAGCAATGAACAACGAATTATTAAAAAACACGCGCCTCGCCTTCATCGGCTGCGGCGTGATGGCTGAATCAATCGTCGCCGGAATGCTGCGGCAAAATCTCGTTCGCGCCGAACAAATCGCCGCCTCGCATCCGCGCCCGAATCGCCGCGATGAACTGCAAACGAAATACGGCATCGAAGTTTTTGCCGACAATTCTGCCGCCGTCGCCTCGTTGCCCGACAATGATTCAATCGTCGTTCTGTGCGTCAAACCGCAGCGCGTCGGCGGCGTTTTGCAGGAAATTAAAGATGCTATCAAACCGACGCAGATTGTCGTTTCCATCGTCGCGGGCGCGACCGTCGAAACGATTTCCGAAGCGTTGAATAATAATTTGATTGTTCGCACGATGCCGAACACGCCTTCGCAAATCGGCGCGGGAATGACGGCGTGGACGTGCGCCGAAGCGGTTTCCGACGCGCAGAAGGCGCAGGTTAAAACATTACTAACCGCTTTGGGCAAAGAACTTTATGTCGAAAACGAACGACAGATTGATATGGCGACCGCTTTGAGCGCGACCGGACCGACGTATATTTTTATGATGATGGAAGCGATGACCGACGCGGGCGTTCATCTCGGATTTTCGCGTGAAGTTTCTAAAGAATTAGTTCAGCAAACGATGCTCGGCTCAACCCTGTTCGCCATCGAATCGCACAAACATCCGGCGGAATTGCGAAATATGGTAACGTCGCCCGGCGGAACGAGTGCCGAAGCGATTTACCAAATGGAAAAAGGCGGTTTGCGAACCGTTTTGTCGAAAGCGATTTACGCCGCTTATCAACGCGCGGTCGAGTTGGGAAAAAAATAAATTTAACTCAATAAACGAGAAAAACAAAGAAGAAATTGACAGGGATAAAGAGGATTGAAAGTGATCAGACAACGGCATCAAGTAGTCTGTAATTTAAGTTTTTTAACAATGTGCCGACCGTTCAGAGTCCAAACGCGGGACGGCCGTTTGGGGCGGGGTTGGGGGCGGGACGTTTGAAAATACACCGGAACGTTTTCGGG
>JAJAYR010000301.1 GCA_026786155.1 Pyrinomonadaceae bacterium | reverse complement strand
ATCCCGAAGGACGGGCCAAGCGCGGGCATAACGATCGCAACGGCCATGGTATCCGCATTGACCAAGACAGCCGCACGGCACGATGTTGCAATGACAGGCGAGATCACCCTGAGAGGCAAGGTTTTGCCGATCGGCGGTATCAAGGAGAAGATGCTCGCGGCCCACAGATTCGGGTTGCGAACTCTTATTTTGTCCAAGGAAAACGAAAAGGACCTGACCGATATCCCCGAAGAGGTTCGCGAGGACCTGACCATTCAGCTCGTCGATACGATTGACGAAGTTTTGAAATTTGCCCTGGAAACGGTCAAAGACGCGGACATTCTCGAAACGCCGCACATCTGGACGGACACGCCGACGGCGGATATTTCAGCGACGATTAAGTAAAAAAAATTAACTTGAAAAGAGAAACCGCGCCCAAACATTCAATGTTCCGGCGCGGTTTCTCTTTTGATTCAACTGTTTATTAAGGAACAAAAACATTCGGAACGGGCGTGTCGGTTGACGCGCCGAACGCGATGCCGGTGAAACCCTGCGGGCTTCTTTGCAGCTACCAAATTCCGTATCTGAACGTGGCAACATCGGCTTTCCCATCACCGTCATAGTCTGCGGCAACAGGCAAATCCGTCCCCAAACCAAAAGCAATTCCGGTAAATCCGGCTTGGCTTCGGTTGAGATACCAAACGCCGTTTGACGGGCGAAAGACCGCGACACCGGCTTTGCCGTCGCCGTCATAATCCGCCGGAACGAGTTTATTTTGCAATCCGTGCCAGCGAGTAGAAAATTTAAGAGCAGATAATCAAAGGACGCGGCATCTGTCGGATGAAGAAGAAAAGCTATTGTTTGAAGAACTAAAAGGCAAGAATCTTCTTAAAAATATCGTTGTCTTTGCCATCAATACGGGAATGCGGCGCGGTGAAATCCTTAATCTCAAATGGTTTGACGCAGACTTGAAGCGAAATATTTTATATGTTCGCCAAACCAAGATGGGCAAGGACAGAGCCATTCCGATAAACGATAAAGTTCGATTGATGCTTGAGAAACGACTAAAGTAAGCGAATGGGTTTTTACGAGTCTGAAAACGAACGGAAAGTTCATTGACATTAAAAAAAGGTTTTCACATGGCACTTGAAGAGGCGAAAATTTTGAATTTTCGTTTTCACGATTTACGTCATACCTGCGCCACTCGTTTCGCCGATGCCGGAATTAATTTTGCCGCCATCGGCGAAATTCTCGGACATTCCGACATCCGCACGACTGAAAGATATTCTCACGCGACAGAAAAAGCCAAGCGTGAAGCGATGCAGAAATTAGTCGGAATTGAAACGGGCGAACAGGTTTTGAGCAAATCAAAGAAAAAAGAAAACAGGCAAGCGGTCGAACTTGCCTGTTAAATACGATATTTGTTGGTGGAGATGAGGAGGGTCGAACTCCTGACCTCTGCATTGCGAACGCTTCTAAAGCAAACCGTCGGAATACCCCTTTAGTGAATTCCAATGAATACGGGCTTTTTAAGTTAATAGCGGAAATCATATTTTCATTTCAGCGCATTATTTTACGGGATATTTTTCAAAGGTGTATTGCCAAAGCGTCCCGCAAAAGATGCTTGTATGCGACAAAGAAAAGGATATTTTTTTTTCGATAAAAAGGAAAATTGTTGGATAGCTTACCAACCAATTCCTGATTGGTATGGTGGCAATTTAAAGTTGTCTCGCAACAGTTTGAGCCGTCGGCTTGACCGCCGCGTAAATCAAAACCGAAGCGTCCGGGAAAGTTAAAATTTTATTCGCCGTCTTCTACAAAACCGCCGCGTCTTTTTTCCAACTCTCGCTCAATATCGGCTTCGGAACAAGCAGGTTCATCGGAACTTTCGATTTCCTCGGCAATTTTCATTAGCTTTCTGCCGAGCGGCGACATTTCCTTTTCGCTTAGAAACGGTTTGATTTGCGTTTGCTTGACGTGAAACACTTCTTTTTTATTCAGATTTGTTTGCGGCATTTTTAATGCCTCAACGAATTATAGAGACGCGGAAGCCGAATCGGTTTTCGCGCTTTTATTTTGGCGCGGTTGACGATTCTTGTGATTTTATAGTTTGGCGAAAATGTGTCGGGTTGTGTTCGGGCGTTATTTTGACTTATTATTGTCGAAAATCTTTCAGCTTGTTTACCCAAAATTTCAGGAGAAAAACTATGAATAATTTCGTGAAAACTTTGCTCGGTTTGTGTTTCGCATTGTGTCTGGCGAACGCGGTTTCGGCGGCGACTTATACGGTAACGAAAATTGCCGATACGAATGACGGCGCGTGTGATGCCGATTGCAGTTTGCGCGAGGCGATGGCGGCGGCGAACGCGACTGCCGATAACGATACGATTGAATTTTCCGCGGCGGTTTTCGGAACGCCGCAGACTATCGTTTTGTCGGGAACGGATTTGATTATCAATAATGCCGGAACGCTTCTCATCAATGGGACGGGAACGAATTTTTTGACCGTCAGCGGCAATAATGCGAGCCGCGTTTTTACCAATAATACGGGCGGCGGAACGGAAATTAGAAATTTGCGCGTAACCGGCGGCAACGGTGTCAGCACCGTAACGACGGGACGCGGCGGCGGTGTTTATAACAACGCCGGAGTTTTGACGCTGACCAACGTCGTTGTTACGGGCAACGCGACGACGAACGGCGGCGGCTTGAATAATGCGGGAACGGCGACTTTGAATCTGGTCAACTGCACAGTGTCGAACAATTCGGCGACGGGTTCGGGCGGCGGAACGCAGAATTTCGGGGGCAACACGACGAACATCGTCGGCTCGACTTTTAGCGGCAACACTTCAAATTCGACCGCCGTCGGCGGCGGCGCGATACAGGCGAACGGCACGTTAAACATCGCCAATTCGACTTTTTCCGGCAACACGGCAGTCGGCGGCAACGGCGGCGGAATTTATTACAACGGGACGATTATGACGATGAACAACGTCACGATTGCCAATAACACTTCGACCAACGGCGCGGGCGGATTTCACAAGGCGATTGCCGCCAACACCGCTAATCTGCGAAATAATCTCATCGCCGGAAACACCGGCAGCGCGGCTTCGCCCGACGTTTCCAACGTGATAAATTCGCTCGGCAATAATTTAATCGGCACGGTCGGAACCAGCACCGGCTGGGTCGCCTCCGACATTTTGAATCAAGCGGCGCAGATTGCTCCGCTCGCGGGCAACGGCGGTTTAACGCAGACGCACGCGCTGCTCGCCAATTCTCCGGCAATCAACGCCGGAAACAACTGCGTTTCCGATTTGAGCTGTTCGGCGAACAATCCGGTTTTCGTTTTGACGACCGACCAACGCGGGACGGGTTTTCCGCGTCTGGTCGGCGCGGCGGTTGACATCGGCGCGTTCGAGTTAAGTTCCGCCGTTGTGCCGCGTCCGGCGGCGTTCGATTTCGACGGCGACTTTAGAACGGATTACGGCGTGTTTCGACCTTCAAACGGAACGTGGTATTTGAATCGCTCGACGGCTGGACAATTCGCCGTCCAGTTTGGCTTGGGAAGCGACAAACTCGCGCCCGCCGATTACGACGGCGACGGCAAAACCGACATCGCCGTTTGGCGTGAAGGCGCGTTTGCTTACTTTTATATTCTCCAATCTTCAAACAACACTTTCCGCGTCGAGCAGTTCGGGCAGACCGGCGATAATCCGGGCGTGGTCGGCAATTGGGACGGCGACAACCGAGCCGATGTCGCCGTTTATCGCAACGCGGGAACGGCGGGCGGACAAAGTTTCTTTTATTATCGTCCGTCGTCGCAAACGGGCGTTAATTTCATTCCGATACGCTGGGGAACTTTCGGCGACGAACCGCTGCGCGGCGATTTTGACGGCGACGGCAGAGCGGACGCGGCAGTTTATCGGGCGGCGGATAACATCTGGTATATTCGCCGGAGTTCCGACAGCCAGCCGCGCTACGAGCGTTGGGGAATTGCGACGGATAAAAGAATAGCGGGCGATTTCGACGGCGACGGGCGCACCGATTTGGCAATTTTCCGCGATGGTTTGTGGGCGATTCGGCAATCGTCGGACAACGGGCAACTTTACCGGCAATTCGGACAGACGGGCGACCGCCTCGTCGCGGGCGATTACGACGGCGACGGCAAAACCGATTTAGCAGTTTGGCGCGGCGGCACGTTTTTCGTTTTCCGCTCCAACGGCGGTCAGTTGGAAACGGTTCAATTCGGCGCGGCGGGCGATTCTCCGGTAGCGGCGGCGTTCGTGCCTTGAATTAACCCAAGTCAGTTAAATAAACATAAGGAGATTTGCTTACGAATACACTAAATAGACGAAAAAACACCAGATTGCGGCGGTTTCTTCTTAATTTAGTGCTTTTCGTATGTTTCGTAGGCAAATCTCCGGCAAAATTTAGATAATTGCAACTTCGGCTAATTTATATATTTCCAATTTTCATAAATTAGCTGAAAAACTTTCGGCAATGCTACAATGTTCGCGGCTTTAGAATTAAATATCTTGAGAGGAAAATTATAAAACCGTGATTGATTTTGAATTAAGCGAAGAACATCTGGCGTTGGAGAAAACCGTGCGCGAATTTTGCGCGGGCGAAGTCGCGCCGTTCATCAAAGAATGGGACGAAAAGGCGCATTTCGAGCGTTCGGTGTTCGACAAAATGGCTGACTTGGGATTGATGGGCGTGTGCATTCCCGAACAATACGGCGGCGCGGGATTTGATTACGTTGCGCTCGGTTTGGTTTGCGAAGAATTAGAGGCGTGCGACACTTTTTTGCGCGTGGCGATGAGCGTTCACGTCGGGTTAAATTCATTGAGTTTGCTGACTTGGGGAACTGAAGAGCAAAAGCAAAAGTATCTCGTTCCGCAAGCCAGAGGCGAAAAACTCGCCACCTTCGGTTTGACCGAACCGAACGCCGGCAGCGACGTTATCGGAATGCGCTCGAACGCCCGGCGCGATGGCGACGGATGGATTTTGAACGGCGAAAAAATGTGGATTTCTCTGGGCGATGTCGCCGACCATTTTTTGTTTTTTTGCTGGACTGATTTAGAAAAACAAAAAGCGCGAGACCATTCGGGAATGAGTTGTTTTATCGTCGAACGGACGATGGAAGGATTTTCAAGCGGAACGCTGCACGGCAAACTCGGCATTAAAGCCGGCAACACCGGCTATTTTTCGCTTCAAGACGTGCGCGTTCCGAAAGAAAATATGCTCGGCGAAGAAGGCGAAGGTTTCAAAATTGCGATGTTCAGCCTTGAAAACGGACGTTACACGGTGGCGGCGGGCGCGACCGGCGTGATTCGGGCGGCGCGTGATGCTTCCGTTTCATACGCCAACACGCGCGAAGTTCAGGGGCAGACGATTGCGAATTTTCAACTCGTCAAACAAAAAATCGCCGATATGGAAGCCGATTACGAGATGACGCATTTGCTTTGGCTGAAATGCGGTTATTTGAAAAACGAAGGAAAATCTTCGGCAAAAGCCGCGAGTCTGGCAAAATGGCAAGCGACAATTCGCAGCGAAAAAGCCGCTTCGATGGCGATTGAAGTTCACGGCGCGAACGGCTACACGAACGATTATCCGGTCGAACGCTATTTGCGAAACTGCAAAGCCGCTATTATTTACGAAGGAACGCGCGACATTCACACGTTGATGCAGGCGGATTGGGCGTTGGGTTTGAAGAAAGAAAAACAGGCGCGTAAATCTCTACCGGCATATAAATCGAGCGAAGCCAAAGACGCGACCGCCTGAAAATCGTGAACATTTCAAAAATAAAAAAGCCGACTGACTCGATTGAGAAGGTCGGCTTTGATTTTAAATGATTTAAGGTAAGCAGGTACGCAGGTGAGAGAAAGTTTGGCGACATTTTGCTCCGTGTTCAGAGTCCACGCTTCAGCGTGAAACCGCCAGCGAAGCGCGGCGGAAGCAAAGAGCGTTCCGCGTTTGGACTCTGAAGTTTTCAAAAGACCTCGTAACTTTTACTGATCCGCTCAAGTAAAAGTTTGGCGACATTTTCCCGCTTATTACTTCGCAGAATTGGAAACCGGCTTGTCGGCAGTTTTAACGTCGGGGCTTTCCTGCGTCATTTTCCATTCGCCGTTTTCTTTGACGAATTTGATGCGGATGCCGTTCGGGTAGCTGCCGCCGCGCACTTCCGCGACAATCACGTCGCCTGCGACAGTCTCGTTACGCACCTCAAAAGGCTTGTCCGGCGCGGGTTCGAGATCGGTGATAAATTTGGCGAGCGACGTTTGTTTTTCTTCCTTCATATCGGCTTCCAGAGATTTCAAAGTCGCCCGCGAATAAATTTTTCGCAGTGCGGCATCGTCTTTTTTCTTCAAAGCCTCATAATAAGCCGCCACGACCGGCGCAATCGTCGGTGCGTTATTGGCCGTCGCCGCTTCGGGCGGTTTGGTCGTGCCGAGCGGATTATTGGCGTTGGGCGTTGCAGTGTTGGTGTTTTTAACGGTTGTATTGGTCGTGTTGCTGACGGTTTCCGCGCCACCGCAACCGACAAAAAGAATCGTTAAAAATAATAAGATAGAAAATCGCATTTTACACTCCGAAAAATTAAAATAGATCGAAAACAAACGAGTATAAAACATTCGACAAAAATGGACAAAAATGGAAAAAATAGAAAAAAATGGAAAAAACATCTCGAATCGAATTGCGCCGCGTTTTTTTATTACAAAATCTGCCCGAACCGCTGACCCGTGCCAGCCGTCATCAGCAGATTTTCGACAACTACATCGAAAACACGCGCCTGCGACTGCGTTCCGTGCGCGTTCCCGAAACGAAGGAATGGACTTGGATTTTGCAGCAGAACGCGCCGCTGGCAGATTTATCCGGTCGGGAAATCTCCGAAATTTTCTTGAACGAAACCGAACACGGCGCGTTTGAAGTTTTTGAGGGCAGGAAAGTGCAGAAAAACGAACGAGCGCAAACCGTAGAAATCCGTAAAAATAGGTATTTCCACGATTTTAACGGCAGAGAAATCGAGATTGATTTATTTTTAGGCGAACTCTGGGGCTTGATTTTAGCGCAGGTTTGTTTTGAAAACGCGGAAGCAATGAAATGTTTTGAAACGCCGCCGTTTGCAATTTCGGATGTTTCAAATAACGAATTTTTCGTCGGAAAAAATCTCGTCGGAAAAACCTTCGCCGACGTGCAAAATGAACTTGAAAGTCAGAACCGCCGGCGGTAGCGGATGGTTGAGTTTTAGCAACTCGAATGACATACGATAAACTTTATATTGTTGACAAACTAAAACCGCCCGCTGCCGCCGACGGTTCTGACTTACTGAACCAAATCTTCAAAATCTTCGATTGACGGCAGTTCCGACAAATCCCTTAACCCGAACTGAATCAAAAAATCCTTCGACGTGCCGTATTGCATCGGTCGTCCGACGGTTTCTTTGCGACCTTTGGCGACGATGAGTTTTTTATCGAGCAGGGTTTTTATTGCCGAAGCCGACTGCACGCCGCGAATCGCCAAGATTTCGGGAATGGTCGCGGGCTGTTTATAGGCGATAACCGCCAAAGTTTCGAGTGCCGCCAGCGACAGTTTCGCATTCGGGCGCGTTTTCAAAAACTTGCGAACTTCGTCGTGAAATTCCGTGCGCGTCGAGATTTGCCAGCCGCCCGCGATTTCCCGCAACTGCAAACCGCCTTCGCGCCGGTCGTATTCGCCGCTTAATTCCGCAATCGCCGCTTCGACGGTTTCCTTGTCTTCTTCCAAAACCTCCGCTAAAAGTTTGACCGTTATTGGCTCATCGGCGACGAAAATCAACGCTTCGACGATTGAAACGATTTCGCTAATTGAGCGCGGTTGTTTTTCTTCAATTTCCATAAATCCATTAAACCGCGAAAGACGCGAAACACGCGAAAAGATTTTATTATAATTAATCTTATTTTCGCGTCTTTCGCGTCTTTCGCGGTTTAAATCTTCCTCAAAACAATCGCGCCGAAAGTTGCGCTCTGCGTTAGTTTGACGCTTTCGGTTCGCACGATTTCCAGCACGGCGATGAACGCCGTAACCAGTTCGCGGCGCGTGTGCAGTTCGGCAAAAAACTGTAATAAATTTAATTCCTTCGCCTCAAAAATTCGTTTCCTTAAAGTTTTCAGCATTTCCGCCAACGAAATTTCTTCGCGGTGAATTTCCAATTGGACTTCTTCTTTATGCCGCGCCAAAATTTTTTGAAAAACCGTCAGCAAATCGAAAACATTCGCGTTCGTTTCGGTATTATTTGCGTCCGTCTCGATTTGCCCGCGCCGGAAAACGGCTTGTTCGATGGTTACGCGCTCGTAAAGCATTTCCGCCGCGTTTTTGAATTTTTGATGTTCGAGCAGGCGGTCAATCAACTCTTGTCGCGGGTCTTCGATTTCATCTTCCGACTCAGCTAAAATCTCACGCGGCAGCAGCATTTTCGATTTTATCTCGATTAAAGTCGCCGCCATCACGATAAAATCCGCCGCCAGCGCGATGTCGAGCGATTTCATCAGGCGAATATACTTCAGATATTCGTCCGTGATTTTCGCCACCGGAATGTCGAAGATATTCGCCCGTTCCTGTTTGATGAGAAACAAAAGCAAATCGAGCGGACCCGAAAATTCGCCGAGCGTGAGTTTTATATCGTCGGGTGATTCGGTGTTAAAATGCGGCTGAACTTTATCAAAATCAAAGCTGAGTTGTTCGGCTTGTTCCATCAGAAAAATTTTAACGCAAAGACGGAAAGACGCGAAGGCGCAAAAGAAATTAATTTAAAAACTTTGCGGCTCTGCGTCTTTGCACCTTTGCGTTAAAAAATAATCGGCAAATCTATTTCGTTTCGCGCAAATAAATTATGTAATCAATTTTCGGCGGCGTGAAATTTTCCTCGCGCAATTTCAAAACGATATTTCCGCGATGAATCGAAGAATGAAAAACGACGTGCGTCAAAAGTTCGCGGAAAGTATTTTCAAACCAAACGCCTTCGCTCGTGCGGTATCGGATTCTCAAATCCAAACCTTCGTCGTCAAATTTACGCAGCAGTTTTTCGTAGCGTTCGGCAGTTTCACGCGCCAGATTGCCGCATTCTTCCAAAGACAATTCCTGCCAAAAATCGAATCCGAACGAATCTTTGCCGTAAAGTCTTTCAAAGTACTCCTGCTCGGTAATCAAAAGATGCGCGAGAATCTTGCGCGATTTTTCGGAATCAATACCTTTCAAAGTCGCCACAATTCGCCGGTTCGCCCAATCGTTATAAACAAAAAGTTCGCGTAAGTGTTCGATTGTCTGCATATTATTTTTAACCGCGAAATACGCTGAAAGCGCGAACAAAAGATTTCCGAACAATAAATTCTTTTCTTTTCTTTTTTCGCGTATTTCGCGTATTTCGCGGTTGAAATTAATCTTGTTCTGCGTGTGCCTGCAAATCCTCCAAACGCACGACTTTCAAAGCCGATTCGTGGCAGGATTCCAGAACGACGCGCGGCGCAACACCGTTTTCAAACGCCTCGCGCCAGCGCAGAACGCACAGACACCATTTATCGCCGTCAACTAATCCGGGAAAAGCGAATTCCGGTCGCGGTGTGGACAAATCGTTGCCGACAGCGCGGGAAAATTCTAAAAAATCTTCCGTCACTTCCACGCAAACCGTGTGTCTGCCCGTGTCGTCCGCGCCCGTTCGACAAAATCCGTCGCGGTAAAAACCCGTCAGCGGTTTCAAACAGCAGCATTTTAATTCGCCGCCCAAAACATTTTTCGGCTTCGGTTTGTGTCCGTTTCCATTTCCGTTTCCGTTGGTTAAGTTCATAAATTATTTTTCTGATTTTATCAAATCAATCGCCTTTTCAATCGGTCTGGCTAAAACCGCCCGGTCGCCGACTTCGACAATCGGACGCTGCAAAAGGCTCGGATTTTCAACTATCAATTTGATTATTTCGTCGGGCGAAGTGTCTTCGCCGATGTTCAATTCTTTGCACAGCGGCTCTTTTTTTCGCAAAACGTCAAACGGCGCAAGATGTGCTTTTTCCAGTAATTCGCGCAATTTTGCTTCGGTCAAAGGCTCGATAAAGTAATTGACTTTAGCATAGTCAATATCATTTTCCTTGAATAAATTGGCTAGATTTCGACAAGTCGTGCAAGTCGGTTTTTCATAGACTGTAATTTTTTCCGACATAAAATTCTCAAGCGAAAGCCAGTTCGGGAATTTCCAGATTGATGTGCGCGAGAATATCTTCGCTGGAAATTTCGTCGGTTTTCTCGATGTAGTAATTCAAACTTTTCGGCGCGGGAATTTCTTCGCCGTTTTCTAGCATTCCTTCAAAATGAAATTTCAACGCCTCGCGCATATTTTCGAGTGCTTCCTCAACTGATTTTCCCGTCGCCGCGCAACCCGCAACATCGGGCGAGTAAGCCGAATAATTTTTTGCGCCTTTTTCGATGATGACTAAAAATTTCATAATCTTATTTTAATCCCGCTTGTTTCAAAACACTATTTGCCGTTTTCGGGTGCAGTTCGTCGTTTAGATGTCCCGCGATAGTTACCGTTCCGTTTTTAGTTTGATGTTTGAATTGACGATGGCTGCCTTTTGTCCGATTCAAAATCCAGCCATCTTTTTCGATGATTTTGATAATTTCACGGACTTTCATTTCAAATCATATCGCCGAGCCGCGTTTCGATTAAATTTTCCGATTATTCCGATGAAAAAACTCTCGACTTTGTAACGAACCGCAGCCCAAGCGGAATTTCCAGCGAAAACGACGCGCCGCGTCCTTTTGAAACGTCAACGGTTAATTCGGTGTGTTTCCAAAACTCGAACTGGTCTTTTGCCATATAAAAATCGCAGCCGTCAATCGCGCCGAGCCAAACGTCGCTGCTGCCGACGAGAAATTCGCCGTCCGCGTAACACATCGGCGAAGAACCGTCGCAGCAACCGCCGCTTTGATGAAACATCAATTTGCCGTTTTTGGCGCGAATCTCGGCGATTACTTTTTTCGCTTCGCCGGTAACGAGAACTCTTGGAATATCCTTCATCGCAAGTAAAATTATAGCAGAACAACCGTTAAAATTTGACAACGGCGAACTCAAGAATGTAATCTGACCAGTAACAATACCTGCCAAGCCTCTGCCGAAAGGTACGCTCAAATCGGCGGGTTTTCTTTTTGTCGCTGACAATGAAATACACAAAACCGCCACTCACAATTTCCGACCAGATAAAACTTCTCGAAAGTCGCGGTTTGATAATTTCACACAAAACCAAAGCGGAAAAATATCTGGCAAATATCAGCTATTACCGGCTAAGTGCTTATATGTATTCGTTTAAGGATTTAGTAACTGATGAATTTGCAGACGGAACAACTTTTGAAAAAGTATTGGATTTGTATTTGTTCGATAGAGAATTGAGGCTTCTGATTTTCGATGCCATTGAGCGAATTGAAATAGCTTTTCGCACCCAATTAATTTATCAACCCGCAATGATTGGCGGCGCGTTTTGGTTTCGGGACGCTTCAAATTTTGATGATATTGCGCGAATGAATGAGCATAATTATCAACTCGAAAATGAGGTAAGCACCCAAGCAAAAGTAATGAAGCATTTTGCTTTCGTTCAGAGTCCACGCCCCGCGCGTGTCTTCCGCCAGCGAAGCGCGGCGGAGCAGACAAACTAAAGTTTGGACTCTGAACTTTTCATAATGCCGCCAAACTTTT
>JAJAYR010000300.1 GCA_026786155.1 Pyrinomonadaceae bacterium | reverse complement strand
GAGTAAGATTTGGCTACCTTGTGCCTAATACCCCTATTTACTCGGCATTGAACTCCACCCACGCATTAGAAATATCAAGGACCTGGTGTTTTACAAACCTGACAAGCAGAAAAAATACAAATATCTTGATTCGCTCTTCAAAGAAAGTATTGATTGGGAATTGATAGAAACTCATTGGCAAGACTTGATGCAGGTGGTTTTATCAATCAAAGCCGGAAAGATTCTGCCCTCAACACTCCTCAGAAAACTCAATAACTACAGCCGTAAGAATCGTTTATACTTGGCATATCGTGAACTTGGAAGAGTCGTGCGAACGAAATTTCTGCTCAAATATATTTACGATAAAAAGTTCCGCGAAGAAATAAACGCTCACACCAATAAAGTCGAATCGTTTCATAATTTTGCCAAATGGATTAACTTCGGCGGCGAAGTCATTCAGGAAAACGACCCGGAAGAACAGGAAAAACTGATCAAATACAACAATCTGATTGCTAATTCGTTGATATTCCAAAACGTGATAGACGAAACGAGAATCATCAAAAACCTGATGCTGAATGGTTTTGAGGTCAAAGCCGAAGATTTGAAAATCTTGAGTCCCTACCTAACTGCACATATCAAAAGGTTTGGAGATTATGTGGTGGATTTGAGTGAAATCCCGCCGCCACTTGATGTTGAATATACTTTCTCAATTTGAGTCGAGTAAAACACAATAAATCAATAAGTTACAAGTCTCTATTGGGACTTTTTACCCGTATCTCGGTTGAATCCCGATAAAGGATGAGGAATGAAAATAAATTTTTCGCGTTTGTTTCGATTGTCGCTTTGCTGAGTTTCGCAGGTTGTCAAATCGCGCCGACGAATTCAAATCAAAGCATCAATGCGAATATTTCGCCGATAAATACGAGCGCGAATTCAAATTTAAACGACGCGAATGCGGCGAAAAGCGGAACGCACGAACACCGCGCGCCGCACGGCGGAACTTTGATTGCTTTCGGCGAAGAATTCGCGCATCTCGAACTCGTTTTTGATTCGATGAGCGGCGAACTTAAGGCTTATGCGCTCGACGGTGAAGCGGAAAAGAGCGTGCGACTCACGCAGTCGGAAATCGAAATCGAAGTCGAAAAACCACGCCGGTTTCGGGTCAAACTCGCGGCGGCGGAAAACGCTTTGACCGGCGAAAAAAAAGGCGCGACGAGCGAATTTCGCGCGTCTTCCAACGAGTTGAAAAACCTGAAAGAATTCGACGCGAAAATCGTCTCAATTACGATTCGCGGGCGCGAATTCAAAAACACGCATTTCAATTTTCCGAAAGGAAACGAAAACGAACACGGGCATTAAAAATTCGAGGTCAATTATGCAAAACAAAAATCAAAGTTCCGCCCTCGTCGGCGTTTTGAAAACAACCGCGTTTTTCGCCGTCATAATCGTCATCGTCTTCGGCGCGATTTTTTATTTCGGCGCGC
The DNA here is from genome assembly GCA_026786155.1 of Pyrinomonadaceae bacterium. Taxonomy (GTDB): domain Bacteria; phylum Acidobacteriota; class Blastocatellia; order Pyrinomonadales; family Pyrinomonadaceae. Next base: position 4,387 of record JAJAYR010000300.1, on the reverse strand, counting down.
GCCGTTCAAATTCGGAAAAATCGCAAACCGACGGCTATCAAAACCTGGACATTTCCGACCTCGCCGACTTCGATTACTACACGCCGTTTCCCGGCGAAAAACCCGACGAAAAACGGCTGGCGAAAAACCAGATTCCCGAAAAAATCAAAAACTTAAACGGGCAGAAAGTTTCCCTCACCGGCTTTATGATGCCCGTCCGCGTTGACGACAACGGCAATGTCGAAGAATTTGCCTTAAACGGCAATTACGATATGTGTTTTTACGGCGCGCCTTCGCAGATTAACCAATGGATTCACGTGCGTATGCAGCCGGGAACGAAAGCCAAATTTTCGCACAATCCGACCGTTGTTTCCGGCACGCTCGAAGTCGGCGAACTCGTCGAGGACGGACAAGTCATCAGCCTTTACCGCTTGACCGGCGACAAGGCGGCGACGGCGAATCAGCGCGGGCTTTTCTAAAATTTGTCCGCAAGTTTCGTTTATTGAGGCGGGCGCGTTCAGGTTCGCAAGCAAAAAACAATCCGCGATGACCAATGCCGGGGCGATAATTTTTTCGTATTTTCCGACATTATTCTAAATTTCGCTTCTAACCATTTCTCGTTAATTTTCCGCGCAGCCATTCGCCGAAGAAATCGAGCGCGGTGACGAGCGCGAGAATAAAAATCAAAACGGTCGAAAATTTTTCCCACTGTCCGAATTCCTGAAAAGTGTGCAATAAAAGACCGATGCCGCCCGCGCCGACGTAGCCGATAATCGCTGCCGAACGAATGTTGTATTCGAGCATCCAGAGCGCGTGGCTTAAAATCAGAGGCTTGACCTGCGGCAGCAAGCCGTATTGAAAAGCCTGCCAGCGGTCAGCCCCGATTTGCCGCAAACCGTCGGCTATTTCCGTGTCCACCGATTCAAACGCATCGCTGAAAAATTTACCAAGATAACCAAGACTGTAAAACGTCAAGGCGATCACGCCCGCCAAAGAATTCGCCCCGACGACCGCGACGGCGAGCAGCGCCCAAATCAAACTCGGCAGCGTTCTAATCGCGTTCAAAACCATTCTCGTCGCCAGATTCAACCAGCGCGGCGCGACGGTCTGCGCTCCGGCGACGGCGAGCGGCAAAGCTAGCACGACGGCGAACGCGGTCGCCATCACCGCAATTTGCACGGTCTCGGCGAGAGCTTTCAAAATCTGCGGAGCGACGGAAAAATCCGGCGGAAAAAATCGCCCGGCAAACCGCCGCAGATTCGCCAGATAATCAAGCTCGCGCCCCGCGCCTTCGAGCGCCGGAAGCGAGACGACAACCAAAATCAAAAACAGCAAAAGCGTCGCGCCGAACGCCGTAAAGCGTTCGCGCAGCGGAAGCGTCGGGATTTTCAAATCGTCGTTAATAAGAGTTTTTTCAGCTACAGATGAACACGGGTAAAATCAAGATTATTTATTATTTAAAATCTGTGTTTATCTGTGGACGATTCTTTCTTAATTTTCAAAGCGTCAAGCGTAACCGTTCGCTACCGCAAACGGTTCTGACATTTCCCAACCGTTTTCAAATTCCGCGCCGATCTTTAATTCATAATCGGCGAATTCTTCAACCATTCGCCCGTCGTGCAGAACGGCAATGACGGTGCGGTTTTCTTCCGCGCATCGGCGGCGAAGAATTGATAAAACGCGCCTTGCCAAATCCGCGTCGAGATTCGATGTCGGTTCGTCCGCCAGAATGATTTCCGGGTTTTGCAAAAGGGCGCGGGCGATTGCCGCGCGCTGCTGTTCGCCGCCGGAAATTTGCCGGACTTGCCGGTGAACGAGCGTTTCTAATTTTAGCTGGCGCAAAATCTGAAAGGCGTTTTGACGTTCGCGTTCGGGAAACGAGAAAACGGTTTGCCGCCAACTGTATGCGCCGAGCCGCCCGCACAAAACATTCGTCAAAACGCTCAGATTCGCCGTCAGACGAAAGTTTTGAAAAACGCAGCCGATTGATTTTTTATCGGCTGCGAGTTTAACTGCGCCGCTTGTCGGCACAAGCGCGCCGCCCAGACACGCCAGCAAACTCGACTTTCCCGCGCCGCTCGCGCCCGTCACGGCGAGAAATTTTCCGCGCGGCAATCGCCAATTCATATTTTCAAACAGCAATTTTTCACCGCGCCGCAGAGCGAGCGAAACGGTTTTGACGACGGATTCTTTTTCGGTCTGAGTTTTCAAATCTTCTTTTATTTCGGCGCGACGGCTAACGCTTCGCGCAGCGGCGCGAGGTGTTTTTCCTGTTCGGCTTCGACTAATTTCGACGTGAAAACTTTGCCGCGCAACTGTTGGCTGTCGCCGTCATTTAAAGTCAAAATCGCTTGTTTCAATTTCGCTTTTTCGTCCGCCGCGAGTGATTTGCGAACGGCGATGATGTGCGTCGGCACGTCGCCCTGTTCGGCGACTTTTTTCAATTTGCCGCGCTGTTCCGCCGATAAATGTTTGTCTTCGTCCAGAACGTAATAACTGACCGCCGCCGCTTCCGCTTCGCCGTTTAAAACTCTTTCAACTGCTGAAACATAGCCCGTGCCGTAGAAAACATTGCCTTTGCCGAAAAATTCTTCCGGGTCGGCTTTTTCGTTGACCAGATTTTTGCGGCGCAAATCCCAGAGCGGAATGATAAAGCCGGACGTGCTGGTTTTGCTGGCGAAGGCGACGGGCTTGCCGCGCAAATCTTCGACTTTTTCGTAAGGCTTTTCTTTGAGCGCGAGCCAGTAACTTTTATATGTCGTCTTCCCGTTCAATTCGCCGACGAGAAGCAGTTCCGCGTCTTTGGCGTTTATCAAATCGTTCGCGCTCAAATATCCGAGGTCAATCGTGCCGTTGGCGAAACCTTCGTTGATGACCGCCGCCGACAGCGGAATAATCACTTCGACCGGACGCGCGAGTTTTTCGCCCAGAAACGTTTGCAAAGATTCGCGCTCCTGCATCATCTGGTCGGGATTTTTATCGGGCCTCAAAGCGATGACGAGCTTTTGTTTCGTTTGATTGGTTGACGTTTGATTGCTGACGGTTTGATTCGCCGGATTCGTTTCGCAACCGAGTAAAAACGCCAGCGAGCAAAACGCGATTAAAAATTTCGTGTAAATAATTTTCGTCATAATTCCTAAAAATTCACCTTCACGCCGCCCTGTACCAGACGCGGGCTGGATGGCAGAATGCCGCGCGCGCGGTCAATGATAAAGGTGCGGTCAAAGATATTTTTCATTGTAACAAAAAACGTCGTTCGCCATTTTTCGACTTTGGTTAAATGGTTACAAAGGGTCAAAATGTTTCATGGGATTTTTGTCAATTATTTGTGTTCATTAGCTTTATCGATTTTTTTTGTTCCCGTTTTTAATCAAGTTTCTAACCTTAAATTTCGGGAACGCAAAATCACGCTAAACTAAATAAAATCAAGAGGTTATTAAATAAGTTATGAAACATTTTCACCTTTTGTAACAAATTACCCTACGGTGAAATAGAGGAGGATATTGATTTGTTTGAAGAACGCAAAGACTACGAACTCGAAACGGCTCTGTCCGCTTAGAACTAAAAAGCGATATTGGATTTAACATCCTTTATCGCTTCTTTTTTTATTTTTGCTGACCTTCGACAATCTGGACAAAGGTTAAGGTATCAACGACTTTGAGCGGTCTAAATCGTTGTCTGAAGGCTTTGCTTTCATCATCATGCCCGGTCATTAAATCCAATAAATCTTTATCGCGGCTGACAATATATTGGGCTTCCGTTTGGACTGCCAAGTTAATATACGGCTCGTCTTTCGGATCGCGTGAATACTCGAATTTCTTTTCGACGGAAGTTATAAAAGTTGCATTTTCAATTATTTCTTCGATAAAAATATCAACATTTTCATCGGTTGCTTTAGTAAATCTACTTTGTGTTTCGGGGCGCGTCAGCACATCGCGGAGTTCATCCAGGACTTCGTAGCTGATGATAAGTTCTACCTGTTCACTCGTCACCAAGTCCCAGCAACGGCTGCCGATGCCGGTGACGGAGAAAAAGATTTGCCAGAAAACATTACAGTCGAAAACCGCTTTAATCATCTTCTTCGATTATTTACTTTGGCGGTCTTGGTGAGCTTTTTCACGGACTGAGTTCATAAAAACGTCCAGTTCGTCTTCGCTCATTCCGCTTTCGGCAAATTCTTGGCGAACCGGCGCAAGTGCTTCTTCCAATGCCGGACGCAAGGCTTGTTTTTGAACGAGATTTTGAACGTATTGTTTGATGTCTTTGCCCTTTGCTTTATGTTCCAAAGCAGTTTTGACATCGGGCGTAAGATCAATAGTTAAATGTTCAATAGTGTTTGTAATAGCCATAAAATACTTCCTTTCTCCTTGAATTATAGCAAACTTCTACAAATTGCTAAATTTTTCTG
>JAJAYR010000299.1 GCA_026786155.1 Pyrinomonadaceae bacterium | reverse complement strand
GTGCTGGTCAGCGACGTTATCCGCACCAATGAACGCCAAGTTTGGTTTATCTCCGAACATTTGGTGAAAGTTCCTTTGGTTGAAGCCAACTAGATTTACATTCATAGGACTTTCTCATTTTAAGGAAATTTTAACGCCAAGGCGCGAGGACGCAATGATTTTTTACGGCACAAACTTACGCTAGAAAACATTTGATTTTCTTTGCGTCTCTGCGCCTTGGCGTTAAAAAAATTGAGAAAGTCCTAATTCAATTAAAAAGCCGCGTCATTGGCGCGTTCGGGCATTTCGATTTTTCACAATGTCAATAAACCTATCTCTAAAATTAATAATGCCCGATTTCAATCAAACCTTTGCGTTCGGCGATTCGCTCCAAATCATTAAACCCAAAAATAAACGCCGTAACTTCGCCAATTTCCGTTAGAAATTCGATTTCAGCGTCCGAATTTACACGGAAATGCTCGTTCCATTCGTCCGTTCGCGGATTGAAAAATCGAATCAATGTTTTTGAAGTTTCGGAAACTGAGCCTAAATCGCTTCCCTTGTTCCGATTGCAAGGCTGGCAAGCCAACGCTAAATTCTCCGATTCGGTTTTTCCGCGATGTTTAAAACTAATAATGTGGTCAATTTCGCCGCCGAAATATGTATCTTCGACGGCAATTCGGCAATACTCGCAGGTTTCTTTGGCGCGAATTTCGACTTCGTTTCGCAGCTTTTCACTAACGTATCGGCTCATTTATTCGTCGCATATTTGCGGGCGAAAATTTTAGCCATCCGCATCAGATGTTCCAACTGCATATAATAATCGAGTTCGCGTTTTTCTTCGGCGGAAATGCCGTCGCGTTTTTCACGCTCGATTAAATCGGAAACTCTTTGCGTAGTTTCTTCGGAAGGTCGAAAAGCCAACACTTTCGCCGGATTGGTCATTGCGATAAAATCCGCCACTTCTTCCGATGCTTTGTAGTTTTTTACGGCAATCATAACAATTTATAAATCTCTCGTCTGGAAAGTATAACACGGAGAATCTTACTCTTCGCCCGCCATTGTCGCGCGTTCGGGCATTTCGATTTTTTTGCCGCTCGAAACGTCGTCCTTTAGATTTTCGCTGTTCAGGCGATTTTGCCACGCGGCTTTGACGAATGAAACGAACAACGGATGCGCGTTCAAAGGTTTCGATTTGTATTCGGGATGAAATTGGCAGGCGACAAAAAACGGATGCACATCGCGCGGCAGTTCAATCATCTCGACAAATTTGCCGTCAGGTGAAACGCCGCTGAAAATCATTCCTTCTTTTTCCAGAACGCCGCGAAATTCGGGATTAAATTCGTAGCGGTGGCGATGACGTTCGGAAATTTCCGGTTCGCTGCGGTAAATCTCCCGCGCCAGACTTCCCTCTTTTAATTGGCATTGCCACGCTCCCAAACGCATCGTGCCGCCATATTCTTCGACATTGACCAAATCACGGAGTTTAAAAATAATCGGAAACGGCGTGTCGCCGGAAAATTCCGTCGAATCGGCATCGCGCAACCCGCAGACGTTTCTGGCAAATTCGATGCACGCCGTCTGCATTCCCAAACAAATTCCGAAATATGGCGTTCCCGATTTTCTGGCGTATTTTATCGCCCGCAGCATTCCCGAAATGCCGCGTTTGCCGAAACCGCCGGGAACGAGAATCGCGTCGAAATCCTGCAACTGCGTTTCGTAATCGTCCTTCATCAAACTTTCCGATTCGAGCCATTTCACATTGACGCGCAGATTATTCGCCACGCCCGCGTGTGTCAACGCCTCGCGCAGAGATTTATACGCATCTTCCAACTCGACATATTTGCCGACAATCGCAATGTTCACCGCGCCTTCCGACGGTTCTTTAATCGTCGAAACGAGTTTGCGCCAATCCTTCAAATCAGAGTGCGAATAATTTTCGTCGAGATGCAGATTTTTAACAATCAAATCGTCCACACCCTGTTCGTGAAACGCCAGCGGAACTTCATAAATCGTCGGCACGTCGAGCGCGGAAATGACAGCGTTTTCCTGAACATTACAAAATAGCGCGATTTTTCTTCTTAAATCCAAAGACAGCGGACGGTCGGAACGACACAATAAAATATCCGGCGCGATGCCGATTTCGCGCAGTTCTTTCACCGAATGCTGTGTCGGTTTCGTCTTCAATTCTCCGGCGGCGGCGATATACGGAACTAAAGTAACGTGAACGAAAATCGCGTTGCCGCGCCCTTCTTCATTACCGATTTGCCGGATTGCTTCCATAAACGGCAGCGATTCGATGTCGCCGACCGTGCCGCCGATTTCGACGATTAAAACGTCCGGCTTTCCGGTGTCCGCCACGACTCGCACGGCTTCTTTAATCGCGTCCGTGATGTGCGGAATCACCTGAATCGTCTTGCCCAAATAATCGCCGCGCCGTTCCTTTTCAATCACCGAAAGATAAATCCGCCCGCTCGTCCAATTGTTCGCCTTCGTCAGTTTCGCGCTCGTAAATCTCTCATAATGTCCCAAATCCAAATCTGTTTCCGCGCCGTCGTCCGTTACAAAAACCTCGCCGTGCTGAAACGGCGACATCGTTCCCGGATCAACATTGATATACGGGTCGAGTTTCATCATCTGAACCTTCAACCCGCGCGTCTCCAAAAGACAGCCGAGCGAACTCGCCGCCAAACCTTTCCCCAAACTCGAAACCACGCCGCCCGTGACGAAAATATATTTTGTCATTTCTTTTTATCCTTAAAAGTGAAAAGCCAACTGCTTTGTTTGAATAATTTTATTTTCTTCTAAATTCGTTCGATACTCGTTAATGCAATCCGCCACGCATTCCGCCAATTTTACGGGAACGGCATTGCCAATCATTTGCTCTAAATCCGATTTACCGCCGAAAAACTTGAAATCTTTCGGAAAAGTCTGCAAATAGCTTCGTTCAATTGTTGTTAAAGGTCTGACTTTTTCGTTTGGTTCGCAAGCGTCTTGCGGATGTTTAATGTATGTTTTCGGAATCGGGCGATTAACGCCGCGCACGGTTGGACTCGGTTCGTGAACGCCGTAAATGCCGCGCCTTTGATAACTTCGCGGATGGCGATAATAAAATTCCGTATCCAACTCTTCACCGAAATAATCGTCAACGCTCAAAGGTTTCACCGAACGCTTCGCTTCCAAATAACCGCTCAAAAAATCGTCGCCCGAAAACAGATGTCCGACGAGAAAAAATCTTTTCCTGGTTTGCGGAACGCCGTAAAAACTCGCGTCCAAAACTTTCGCCGTTAATCCGTAACCGGCGTTTTTCAAAATATCCTTCGTTTCGCTCAAAATTCGACTTTTTTCGATGCGCGAAACATTTTCCATCACAAACCATTCGGGCGAAACTTCGGCGATGATTTTCGCCAACTTCAAAGTTAAATCCGCCCGTCCGAGCGTTTCATCGCGTTTCCCTGCGCTCGAAAAATCCTGACACGGCGCACCGCCGATTATCATTTGCGGCGAAAATTTTCTGAAAACGTCCAAATCTAAATCTTGCGATAAATTCAATTCAAACGATTGATGATTAAAGTTCGCCCGATAAACTTCGATTGCAGGTTTCCAATTATCAAACGCGGCTTCAATTGCAAAACCCGCGTTTTGAAAACCGAGCGACAAACCGCCGCAACCTGCAAATAAATCTATCGTGTTCATATCTAAAACAAATCCGGCGCGAATAACGACCGATTTTCTAATTCAATTATTGTTATTTTTCTCCGCTCAAATCTTCCCCGTTTGCTTTTCCTTCGCGCTTCTTTTTATCATAGCGACCTTTCTTTTAATTGCGTTTGCACTTCCTTCGCCTTCGCCGCCGCCGGGTCGAGAATTTCCTGCAAAGCGTTCATACTCGCGCCGAGCATCGAAGCACTTTCCGCCGCGCCGCGTTCAAATTCGGCTTCCGTGCGCTTGTTTGGTTTCGCCAGAATTTTCAAACCGACGAAAATTCCGATAATCAGCAGCGCGAAGAATAAAAGTCCAAACCAATCGGTCATTATTTTTTTCCTTTCAACCGTGCGATTTCGGTTTCGAGTCGTTTGATTTTATTTTGCAAATCTTCACTGGTCGGCAAAAATTCTTGCATTTCGAGATTGAAAAATCGAAAATCTTCGCCTGTATCAACCAATTCCAAACCGAGCGACGAACTAAAAATACGGTTGTCGTTAATTGATTGACGAACGAGTTCACCGAACTCCAGACGATATGCAAACAGAGGCGACGGCAGATATTTGTATTCCGGGTCAATCACAAAATACTCCGCTACGCCGAGCCGTTCATATAAACGCCGTTTGGTGGTTACATCTTTTTGCCAGGTTTCTTTGGAAACGACTTCGATGACGACTTGCGGAACGACCTTTTCTTCCCAAAGTTTGTAAGTCCGACGCTTTTTATTTTCGACACCGAAACAAATCATCAAATCCGGCGCGAAACGCCGATTGGCGTTGCCTTCCTCGTAATAAACAATCAAATCGCTCGCCAAATAAACGTCCTTTTTGCCCGCCAGAAAAAGTCTGAGCATTTGTTCCAAAATCGAAATTTGTAAATGTTGATAATCGGTTTCGCCCATTTTTTTGCGCTCCTCGCTCGGATAATAAACCTCACTTTTTTTCGGCAATGCAAGTGCGATGTTTGTGTTCATATCTTTAAACTCCTAAAAGCATTTTAACACGCTCGAAATCTTCCGCTGTATCAACTCCAATCGAACTTTCGGCGACTTCGACGACTTTTATTCGTATGTCGTTTTCGAGTGCGCGGAGCTGTTCGAGCATTTCTGTTTTCTCTAAATTCGTTTGCTCAAACTTTGTAAATTTCAATAAAAATTCGCGCCGATAAACGTAAAGTCCGGTGTGTTTGCGAAACAGCGAAATCAAATCCGGCTCATTCTGCAAAGCGTTTTCCAGACTGCCGTATCGTTTCACCGCATCACGCGGAAACGGAATCGGCGAGCGCGAAAAGTAAAGCGCAAAATCTTTTTCGTCCGCAACGACTTTCACGACATCCGGCGATAAAACGTCTTTCCAATCTTCGATTTTCTCGCACGTCGTCGCCATCTGAAGCGAATCGTCATTTAAAATCGCTTCGACCGCGCTTTCAATCGTGCTTGACGGAATCAAAGGTTCGTCGCCCTGCACGTTGACGATAATCGAATTTTCCGGCAAATTTTCCGCGACTTCGGCGAT
>JAJAYR010000298.1 GCA_026786155.1 Pyrinomonadaceae bacterium | reverse complement strand
CCACTAAAGAGCCGAACGCTTACGGACTTTACGATATGCACGGCAACGTCGCGGAATGGTGCGAAGACCTTTATAATCAGACCTACGACGAACTGCCGGTTGACGGAAACGCCAATACGACTGTCGGCGATCCGAAATATCACGTTTCGCGCGGCGGTTCGTGGAGCAATTTTCCGCCTTATATGCGTTTGACCCAGCGCGAAAAAAGCCTCGGCGAACGCCGCAATATCGTCATTGGTTTCCGGGTGGCGGCGCGTCTAAGATAACTTTTCGGAATGGTTTTTTGAGATAAAACTTTCAGATTATTTAGCTGTAAAAAGGCACAAAAGACACAAAAATTAAAGCGCAGGCTAAACTGTTTTTGTGTCTTTTGTGCTTTTTTACGGCGATACTTTTATCTTGAATGCAGATTATTCTAAATTTGATTCGACCTCTTTGGCGAGTAAGTTTTCGTGTTTGATGTCGACACGCAGCCGCCGATAAACACTCATAAATTGATTGGCGATCCAGGGAATCGCAAAAAACGCCAAAATGTAACCGCGCCAATCGTCAATCAGCAATTGAAAGCCGGTGAGCAGTAAAATTAAAACGGTCGTCCAATGGCTGAAACAGTATTCGCAGGTGAAAACGTAGAAAAACTTGCGTTTCGGCAGCGATTGGCAATCGTCGCAGCGATTTTCACAGTAATCGCGCCATTCCTTAAAAATTTCTTCCTGCGTCACCGTCCAGGCAATCGAAGCCACAATCATCGAAAGAATGACGAGCCAGAAAATTTGCGTCGTTATTGCCATAAATCTACTTTAACTAATCGAATTTATATTCCAAAATCGGCAAACTTTAATTTTTATAGAAAAGTTTTGCCACCAAAAAAGCAAACCGGATGAAAATGAATTTTACCGGATTTTTGCCGAGGAAAATCTTCGCCTGCCAAAATGTTGCGCTGATTTTGGGCGCACTCGGCAGATATTATTTGCAAAATTAAGTTTTTTCAAATATATTCTAAATCTATCGCAAGCATTTTCATTTAGCCGAACCAAGCGCAGTCACTTTTCTACCTTCGCTGACTTTTAGCGTTTTCGACGTGAGAAGTGTTTTACTTCAAGTTTGCCGACTGGAATTTCGCCTCCGCTGCCAAATTATATAAAAATTAGCGGAGCAAAAAATCAGTCAGGTAAATTAGACCAACCGGTCCGGGCGGGACTAATTTCGAGAAATCATAGAATCACTTTGACCTTGATAAGGAAACGCAGGAGGATTGCCGATGTCAATAAGATACGAAATAAAGCAGGGCGAGAGCGTAATTAGTTTGTCGGAAAAGCACGGATTATTTGTCGAGACGATCTGGAATCATCCTGATAACGCCGAACTGAAAGAAAAACGCCGGGATATGAACATTTTAATGCCCGGAGATGTTCTGTTCATTCCTGACAAACGATTAAAAGAGGTTAGCAGACCAACCAATAACGTCCATAAGTTTAAGCGAAAAGGCATTCCCGCGCTCTTTCGGCTGCAGCTTTTCGACATCGAAGAACCGCGAGCCAATCAGGAATACAGCCTCGAAATTGACGGTAAAATATACAACGGCAAAACCGATTCGCGCGGAGTGCTGGAAAAAACCATTCCGACAAATTCAAAAAACGGCGTTCTGGTCATCGGAGCGGAAAAATATCGGCTGGAAATAAACTTCGGCTACCTCGACCCGATCAACGAAATCGCCGGCGTGAAAAAACGTCTGAATAATATGAGCTACGATTGCGGCGAGCCGAATAATAAACTCGACGAGAAGGTGCAAATCCAACTCAGGCTTTTTCAGAATCGGTTCAGCCTCGAGCCGACCGGAGAAGCGGACTCGCCAACGCTGGCAAAACTGGAGGAACTGCACGATAATCCCAAAGAATTTCCGTTAAACGATGATGAGAATCCGCCAGGAGACATTCGATGAAAATAAAAATCGTTGAAGATAAAGGACAAAACCCCAACAAGATCAATGCCAGCGTTCAAAATATCGGTCAAATTTCGTTGACGACGGACAGCGGCAAACTGCCCGTCTATAAACTGCCCGTCTATTACGTTATCGTCGGCTGCGGCACGGCGGCGATGGTCAACCACACGACTCTGCGGCAGACCGAATGGGGCAAAAAGCAGATCGACGATTTGCCGTTGATGCACATCGGTTTTAAAGACCCCTGGACGCAATACTTTGAACACGGAATGGGGCAGCCGCCGTATTTGCTGGGGATGCCCGGCTATCATCAGCGTCCGGTGCAGATGACGGATGTTTTCACCCATAATCCGGGCTGCAGTTCAAAGAAATTCGCCGCCTGCACGCAAAACGAATGGGATTTACTGTGGAAGAAATACCACACCGAAGACCCAGAAACGAGTAAATTTCATTACAAGGAAGGTTGGGTTGCCGTCATTCAGAAAAAAGATGGTCCGATGTCGGCAAAAGTAAAAGAAGTAATAGAAAAACTCAAGAAAAATGAAGATATAGATTTAACGGAAGCAAAAATAAATGAAAAACTCGAAGAGCCATTTCCGTCCGACGCACCGCACTATCGTCTGGTGGTTCTGGTTCCCGAATCGGAAGAAGAATGCCGTCTCGAATTCGTCTACGCCAAAAAAATTGACATCTGCACGGGCGCGGGACGGTCAGCGGTTCGCTTTGATGAAAAAAAATTCGACAACGAGAACGCCGTTAAAATCGGTAAAACCAGATTATGCGTCCCGCCGCGCCTGTGGAGCGAGAAAACCAAAAAACGCCGGGTCATCAACGGACCGGAGGCTTTGATGACGGCGACCACTTGGAACAAAACCGACCGCGTGTGTGTTTTCGGCAGCGGCGGCATCGGCTTGAATATGGTGGAGCGCGGCGAGGGCGAAAAATGTCATATTGACTGGATGGCGCGAACGCTCGCCGCCTCTTTCAACCTGCCGCGCAACGATACGGTTTTGCGACATCGAACTAAGCACTTCAATACGGTCAAGAAAGAAGAATTGGAAGATTACCTCAAAGAAAAAATCTCAAACGCAAAAGATCTCGGTAAAGTTGTTTCCTGGCTGCTAAAAGAGATTCAAACGGAGGGCGGCGAATCGAAAAGAAGAAAATTTGAGAATCGAGAAGAATTGAAAAAACAAATACTCTCGATGAGCGAGTCCCTTCGACGGCACGAAAGTTTAGACGGCAGCGTAGGCGGTTCCGAAGGTTACGGCAGCGACTACCAGCTCGTAGCCGATTTGGTGGACGCTCAGGATTTACTGGACCCTGCCAGAAATCTCTCGACTTTGGGGAGACGGATGGAACCCGGCGAGTCAGGCGTGCGCGAGGGAGCGTTTTCAGCGCCGACCAACGAAAACTTCGTTCTCACGCCTTCGGACGAAAAATGGCGTTTCGGTAAGGGCTGTGAATTGGATATTGCCAAAATCGAAGACGATAAAGTAACCGTCAAAATTAAACCGTCCACGCGCGGCGAAGAAGCCGGCATTCCCGAAATTCGGGACTATTTTGAAAAAAATACTGCCCACACCAACGAGGGCGCGTTTATTCTATCCGACGATTATCACTATAAATGGATAAATATCGCTCAACCAAATGAAAACGCGGGCGGAATTTATGACCGTGTTTGCGTTACGACCGGCTTAGTGCAGGACGAACCCGGCGAGCCGACTTTAACCGCTGCCCACTTTGAGTTTGCCGCCTTGACCGTTGACGGGCGAACGGTTGGGTTACAGTCTGACGGCGGAAATATACGAATTTTGGGGGCTGCCGCCCAAGTGCATCCGAAACGGATTTTCGTGTTAGACGCGAAGCAAACGAACGATCCGACGAGCGTATATTTCAACAGCTTGCCGTTGTCGGCGGTGCCGCCCGGCTTCATCTTCACCGGCATCAACATCGCATTTGCCAATAATTATTTTTCCGGTTACATCACGGCGAACCAGAATGTGAACACGATGACGATTGATGAACTGAAAAAATGGATTTTAGAGGAGCATTGGGGTTCAAAAGAAACCGACGGCACAGACGAACTTCTAGCGGAAAAAGTGGCAAGCGCAGTCGTCAAACACCGCCGGTTTAAAGACGGTTACGAGAACGCCGCCGCGATCAAGAAAGCCCTGCAAACCGAGCCAAGTCTGACAAATGCCGGAGAATGGGAAGCGATTGCCGATATATTAGAAACTAACTATTCGCCTGCCCGCGACTTTATTGATTAAGTCAGGCGAAAACGATCCGGCACGAGTTCGTGAATCGTGTCAACGTCGCGGTGCAGCCACGCTAAATAGCCGTGTTCGGCTTCGAGTCGTTCTCCGGCTTCGGGCAGCCACGAATCTAAAACGACTTCATTGTCCATCGAATATCGTCCGCCCGGATCAACCGGATTGCCGTAGAAATCAACATAGACCAACTGCATCGACAACGCAGACCCGGCTAAATCATCGGCTCCGTCAAATCCGATATTATTGTCCGCCACCGACAGCCATTTCAGATTTTGCAGAACGGGCGATTCGGCGAGCATTGCGAGATGCCGGTCGCCGAGACGACACTGCGAGATGTCGAGCGAAACGATGTTTTCGAGGTGCGTCGAGGCGAATAATTCTTCGGCGACCGGAAGCACTTCCGTCAGCTTCAGATGTCGAATCGGTGCCAGTGCTAACAACTCGGCGGCGCGATTGAGAAAACTGCCCGCCGACAGCGCAACCAAGGCGATAAAGCCTCTGTCAAATGTGTATTCGTCAACCAGCGTATTCAATGAGCCAGCCCAATCGGAACTATATGTGTTCCGTAATTTTTCTGCCCGGTTCGCTAAGTCGAACCACTGTTCATACGAAAGAGAATTAAAATCGTTGACCAACGAGATTTGCGCTCTGATAAACCCGGCGCGGGCTTTAATCGGCTCATCGCTCTGCCGTTCGCACCAACCGGCATATCCGAAGCGCGGATCGTCATTATTCGGGTCGTCCAACACCGCTTTCAATAATATGTTTTCTTCGCCCGTCATAGTTTAGTTTCTCCCGATTCTAATGGCTTCATTTTGACGCATAAAAATTTAGAATACCGAATGTAAAATTTAGAATCCCCGATTTTTGAGATAACTTCCAGCCTTTATTCCCACGCCTCACTGTCTAAGTCCGGAAACGTGATTTTGCATTCGCCGGCTTCAATCTTGTAATATCCCGCTTGTCCGTGTTCATTCAATCTGCCTTCCTGCGGCGGATCGCCGCCGGGCGGAGTAATGCGGTAACGCACGCCAGGCAGCGGTTCTCCTACCTCGTCAACCAGAATTATTTCAATCCAATCTTTCTTTTCCTTCGCCTTTTGCGCGGTCGTCGCGGCGGCGGGCGGCGCACTGTCGCCATACTGAGTCAATGCAAAAGCGTTTTTGACTTCCACCGGCGACGGCTCCGCTTTGGCGATTAGTTTGGCAAACGGACACGGTTCGACCGCGCCGTTGTTCGGTCGCGGCGGAAACGAATCCTGCGTCTGCTTGATTTTGTCGGCGAGCGCGGCAGCCATTTTGTTTTACTCCTTTCTAACCGCTAAATTCGGAACTGTATCAATAAAATTATAGTCCGCATCTTTCCCGGATTTCGCCGGTTTTTCAGCATTTTCGACGTTCATCACGGTTTTGGCAAAATCAGAATTTTTCGCGTCGCCGGATTGACCGGTATTTTCCGGGCTTTCAGTTGGTTCGGTTTTGGACAGCCACGCGGTTTCATCGTATTCGCCGCGAATCGTTTCCCAATTCTTTTCGCTTAAGACTTTGAGCAGCTCGTCGAGACGTTTTTCCGGTTCGAGGCTTTTGTCGTTTAAAAGCATTTTGATCAAACGATGCGAATCGAAATTCGGCGCGACTTCAAACATCAGCGCGGTAAAGGCGGCGATGGAAGATTCGTAACTCAAACCATAACGGCGGGCGCGTTCGATGCTGACTTCGACCAGCGAATACAGTTTTTCCTTCGATAATTCGCCAACCGTCGCAGGCGCGTTTTCCGGCAAACGCACGATTGCCGGCGCGTAATTTTCCAGTAAATGTTTAGCGATCCGCTGAACAAAGCCATCGGCGGCGGCGGTTTCAAAAACGGTCATTTGTTCGGCGCGAATCAGCATTTATTTTATTTCCCGTTGATGTCGAGAGTCGTTTTCGTTAACTCCGTTTTTGAAAAATTATACTGCTGCAGCGCGGTCGCGTCGTTCGATTCGGCGAAGTAATAATTGACTTTGCCGAAAAAAAGTTCGAGTTCCGCCGCGCCGCACGTCGGAACGTAAGTCAAAAAAACGCGCGGGTCGTAATATCGAAAAAGCAAAGGCTTGCCCGTTTCATCATAAACGGTTAAAAGCGAGCGAAAATGTTTTCGCATTCCGGTCATCGTCAATCGGCTCTGCGCGAAAATTCCCCAATGTTTGCCCCAGCATTCGGCGAACAGCCAATTGGTAAATTCCAAATCGGGCAGAATCTGAACGAGATACGGCGCGACATAAACTAAATCCGGCGGCAGTTCACCGCGATACAGACAAATGTGCGGCGGGCGCATTTCGTAAAGTTTGACGGGCAAATCGGGAACCGACGCGCCATCCAGAACCACGTAAGTATAAGTATTTTTTCTGAACAGATATTCAGCCAGTTTCTGTTTCATTGATTTTGTTGAGCTAATTCCTGTTTGTGCCGCTCGCAGATTTCGCAAAACGGTGTGCCGTTCTGCGCGGCGTTGGTCATCACGAGTGCCGCCAGACTGCTGAATTGCGGTTTGGGCGGCGGCGGTTGCGGCGCGGGCGACGGTGTGCGCTGTCCGGGAACGGCGGTGTCGGCTTCCTTCGGGTCTTTCGGCACTTCGGGATTCGCGCCCGAACCTGAACCGGCAGCCCCGCCGCTGTTGATGAAAACCATCGTCCCTTTGATAAAAATGCCGCCGGAATTGATGTTGATAAAGTTGCCGCCGACTTTCAAAGTCAAACTCGTTCCGGTTTCAATTGTTAGATTAACGCCGGATTTCAGATGTATTTCCTGTCCGGCATCGAGCGCGT
>JAJAYR010000297.1 GCA_026786155.1 Pyrinomonadaceae bacterium | reverse complement strand
GCTTAAAAACAATTTGCCACCGAGTTCACAGAGAACACAGAGAATTATAGAGGCAGAAAAATAAATCTCTGTGTTCTCTGTGAACTCGGTGGCTAAAATCTTATGGCTAAAATCAAAATTGGCATCATCGGCACGGGTTACATCGGGAACGTCCACGCCCGGATTTTTTCACGCGACGAACGCTGTGAAGTTGCCGCGCTTTACGATATAAAACCGGAACGCGCCGAAAAAACGGCGAAATCGGTCGGCGGCAAAGTTTGCGCCTCGCGTGAAGAATTGTTTGCAGTTGCCGATGCGGTTTTAGTCTGCACGCCGAACAAAACGCACACGGAAATTGCCGCGTCCGCCGTCGCTGCCGGAAAGCACGTTTTTTGCGAAAAGCCTTTTTCAATCGGTTTGCCGGACGCGATAAAATTATTGCACATCGCCGAAAAATCCGATAAGGTTTTCCAAGTCGGACACAATCGCCGATACGCGCCGGTTTATGTGAAACTCAAAGAATTATTGACGGCGGATAAAGCGCATTCGGCGCATATCAAAATGAATCGCGGCGAACTGAAAAATCCGGTTTGGACGGGCGACCCGGAAGTTACCGGCGGATTTTTATATGAGACGACAATTCACCTGTTCGATATGATGCGTTTCCAATTCGGCGAAATCGCGGAACTCTCCGCCTACGGTTCACAGCACGAATATCCCGAACTAGACGAATTTTCGATTATTTGCAAATTTAAAAGCGGCTTTCACTGCACATTCGCTTCGTCGTCGGACGCGAGTTGGATTTTCCCCTTTGAAAGAATTGAAGTTTTTTGTCATCACCGGACGATTTTAACCGAAGAAATGGAGCGTTTGATTGACTCGAAAGGATTTGATGCGGATTACGAAACTTTGTCGTTTCAGATGACCGAAAAGGAAGAGCGTTGGGGTTATGTGCAGGAAGACGCGGCATTTCTCGACGCGATACTCGAAGGAGTCGCGCCGCCCGTGACTGCGCTCGACGGTTTTAAATCGGTCGAATTGGTCGAAAAAGTTTATGAAGCGATACGAACGGGCGAAAAGATAAAGTTTGAGTAACGAGAACTTTTTTCGATTAACGGCGTTAAGAATCTGTAACTTTAGACTCTCTTTTTTAGACGAGGCATCTATGATTCAATGTGCAAACTGCGGACAAACCAACACCGACACGAGTAATTTTTGCCGGTTCTGCGGAACGAAATTTTTGCAGAGCCAAATGACGAACGAAGGCACTAATTACGAGTATTCACCGCCGCGTCCATATTCTTGGAAGACTGACGAATATCAGATTGCCGACAAAAAACCGACGAAAACTCAGCCGATAAATCGCGTTCAGCCGCTCGCCGACAATCCGTATCTGACCAATCAACCGCCGCGTCCGCAGGCACTCGCCTATCAGCAGCCGAATAGTATGGCTTACGGTTATCGCTGTCCGCGCTGCGCGACGCAGGCTTTGCCGTTCTTGACGAGAAAAATTTCCACCGCCGGTTGGATTACGTTCGCCGTTTTGCTGGTAACGACCGGAATTTTTTTCTGGATCGGGCTGTTAATCCGCGAAGACGTGCGCGTTTGTCCGGTTTGTAATTTGCGAATCGGCTAAACGGAATAAATGAAGATTGTAAGGAAATGTTTCACAATTTATGCCGGCAAAGAAAACCTTCGGAATAGATGAGAGATGAAAGATAATAGCTGAGAGATAAAACCGCTTCTCCGAATCTATCAGTTATTATCTTTCATCTCTCATCTACTCCGAAGTAAAATTACCGACAATCTATCGAACATAAAATTTGAAACACTATCAATTAAAGAAATTAGCGGAGCTATGAAATCAAACTTTATTCCGACTTGCGGCGAACATAATCAACCGAAACAATGGCAGATGACGACTTTTGAATACGTTGAAGAAGGCATTTCAGTTCGCGTTCCAAACATTTATGGTTGGGTGTGTCCTGAAAACGGTGAAGCGTCTTTTACGCCTGAAACGGTTGACGAGTTGATTTTGACCGTTCGTGATTTACTCGAAATTGCCAAACGCGCTAAATCCCGCCGCGCTCATCCGACCGAGTTTATCGTTACGGTCAGCTAAATCAACGATAATAATAACCGCGCGGATGTTCGATTTCGACTTCCGGGTTGGTGCTGGTAACTTGAATTTTGTGATAGCCGCGCTTCAAATGCGTCGAAAGATAAGTTAGCGCGAACTGCCGATTTAACGCCTTACTCAAATCTCTAAAAAATGGTTCAAATGAAATTGGCGCAATCGAGCCTTGAAAAAATGCGCGTCCGCCGGTTTCGTCGGAAAGTTTTTCGAGTGAGCCTTGCCCGTTCAAACTCAAACGCGAATTATTGTCCGTCAAACTCGCCGGTGAATAAAACGAATAAACCGCGACGCTTTTCCGCTGCGCCCGCAAAATCGCGCGGTCGAGGTCAATGCTTTGTCCGGGCGTGGAACTTTCCACGCCGCGCGAAACGTCCAAGCCGTCGGAAACCAGCAAAATCGCTCGTCTGCCCGTCGGCAGCGCGTCAAAGCGTTTGAGGGCTTCTTCAACGCCGACATACGGATTGTTCGGCGCGACTGCCGCGCTTCCGACGATAATCCGCAGAGATTTCGCCGCTTTTTCCAAATCTTCGGTAAATTTCTGACGCACCTGAATCGTGCCGCTTCGCAAATAGGCGACCATCACGCGCGAGCCGTTCGGCAGACTGCGGATAAATTTTCTGATTTCGCCGAGTTTGAGATTGGCTTCGGAAGTTAAATCGTCCTGAATCAAAATCGCCAGCGCGAGCGGCGTATTGCTGACGCTGCGAATGGAAAGAATAACCTGGTCGTCGCCGTCTTCTCGGACGCGCAAATCTCCGGCTTGAATAAATTCTTCGGACAGTTTTTCTTTATCTTCTTTTTTCAACGAAAAAGAAATCGGAATCGTTACCGTGCGAACTTGTTTGTCTTGATTTTTCGGCTGTTTGTTTTGCGTGAAACCGGGAATTGAAAACAGCGAAATTAAGAGAAAAATAATCAGAAATTTTGGGGAATTTTTTTTCAACATACGCGCCGTCTCGCACTTTTCCAAATGATATGATTGATATTTATTAAAGCTGAAATTTTATGATGCGGCAAGTTTGAATAAAGTTTGCAGAGTTTGTAAGGTAAAACCGTAGCGATGAACGAATTAACCACGACGAGATACGAAATTACGCGCAAGGATGTGGCGAAGGACAAAGTGCTGAAATACGGCGCGTGGCTCGCGCCGCTGACGCTTTCGACTGTTCCGGCGGCAGCTTTATTCGTTTTGTCTTTATTGGCGACGGGCGCGACGACGGCGATGTTCTTTTTTTTCAGTCTCATCGCGTTGGTCGTCGGCTTACTTTTCGGTTTAATCATCACCGGCGGAATTTTTTATTACCGCTCGCGCTGGCTCGCCGACGTGCGCGAACGGCTGGCGATTGACGGCATCAAAACCAATGAAGTCGAATGGTTTCGGCACGAATTGACGACGACCGAAAAAAAATCGCTCAAGGAAATCGAAGCGAAGGATTTGATGCTGGGCGATGCTTTCCGCGATACTCTGGCGGCGCGTTTGACCGCGACGCGCATTTTAAAGTCAACCAAACAGGAATTGCTGCTCGTGCAGCGGCGACAGGGAAAATTAAAATATCTCAAGTCGGAAAACTCGGCGAATTTGCAGGAAGAATTAAAAATTGACTACGAAAAACTGAACGGCATCAAAAACGAAGCCGAAGAAATGCGCGTCGAAGCCGAAACACGGCTGCAAATGATTGAAGCCGCTTCACGGCGCGGCGGCAACGTCGCCGACACCGAACTCGCCTTAAAAAAACTCTCGGCGCGAACCTCCGAACTGCCGCTTGCGCTCGAATCCGCCCGAATGGAAGAAGAAATCAGAAGGGAACTGGAAAAGGAAACAAACTAAAAAATCAGCAAATAGGACGGAAGAAATTGACCGGGATGAAGAGGATTGACAAGGATAAAACAATTACCTTAACTTTTCTTAAAATCCCTGTCCAGCCCTTTAATCCCGGTCAATTTCTTCCGTGATTACTGTGGATTGTTAAAAGATTCCGCGCCCGCTTCCGCGACTTCGATGTCCTGCGGAACTGCTCCGCCGGACACCCCGACAGCACCGACGACCACGCCGCCGCGCACCAGCGGAATGCCGCCGCCGAAAATAATTATATTGCCGTCGTTGCTGGTGTTGATGCCGAAAAGCGATTCGCCTGACTGCGATGCCGCGCCCAAATCTGCCGTTGTCATATCGAAAAATCGGGCGGTTTTCGCTTTGCTCATCGCAATATCAATGCTGCCGAGCCACGCGCCGTCCATTCGCGCAAATGCCGTCAAATTATTGCCCGTGTCCACGACCGCGATGTTCATCGGAACGCCGATCTCTAATGCCTTGCGCCGCGCCGCCGCGATAATGTGATGTGCTTCGTCAAGTGTCATTCCGTTCGCCGTCGGCGTTGTTTTGTCTGCCATTTTGTTTATTTTTCTCCGTTAAATTTAGATTTTTGTTGTAAAAATTGATTGCAGAAACACGCCCGAAGTAAGTGTGTGAATCAAGAATCCACTTGCTTCGGGCGTGTTCCCGCAAATAAAACTTTATCAGAGTTTTATTTATCTTCGCAAAAACCTGCCGTTCGGATTCCAAAACTTCCGTCATCTGAAAATTGTCATCTATATTTTTGCTGATAAAATAAAAGAAAGATGAGCGACAACCAATTGCTTGAAAAATCAGGCACTCAAAATTTAGACTTTAAAGATTCCAAAATCTCACCGAAGCCAACCGCCGAAGAACTAGCCATTTTGGATTTTAGCGAGAGAATCGGTTTCCGGCTCGCCGACCGGATGAATCGCGGCGCGTGGAAACACCTGTGGACGTTTTGCCAGCGACATATCGGTTCGCTGTGGATTTATCTGGCGACTTATAATCTGATGAATGTCTTCGGGTTGGAAAACGTCGAACGAACGGACGTTAATCAACCGCTGCTGCTCGTCGCCAATCATCGGTCGTTTTTCGATATGTATACGGTTTCGAGCGTTTTGTTCAGACAAACTACGCGCCCGATGAAATTGTATTTTCCCGTTCGCGGTAAATTTTTTTACGATTCGCCGGTCGGCTGGTTCGTCAATTTCGTGATGGGCTGGTTTTCGATGTTTCCGCCGTTTTTCCGCGAAGACCGGGAAGTGAAAAAACGCGATTTCGACAAATTTTCGCTGCGGCGGCTGGTTGATATTTGTTCCAACGGCGAAGCGCACGTCATCGGTTTTCACCCGGAAGGCAAGCGCAATCTGTCGGATGACGAATACGACTTTCTGCCCGCGCAGACCGGAGTCGGAAAAATCATAATGGCTTCGCGTCCGCAAGTCGTGCCGGTGTTCATCGCCGGTTTGGGCAACGATTTGCCGAAACAGATTTTAGGAAACTGGCGCGGCGGCGAAAAAATCCGCATCTATTTCGGCGCACCGATTGATTTGTCGGAATTCTACAAAAAGAGCGACCGCTTGCGAACGCACAAGGAAATTGCCGATTTTACGATGGAGAAAATCAAGGAATTAGCCGAACAGGACAAAGTGAAATTTGGAAATGAACGGCACTCCTAGCGAACCTTGGCGGCAGCCTCGACGTTCTTTGCGATACTGAATTTTTGGAACGCAAAGAACGCCGCGGCTGCCGCAGAGAGCGCAAGGAAATTTCAATTTACAAGGGAAATAAAAAGGTGGAAGAAACTGCAAAATTACCAATCAGGAAAGCTAAACCTCTTTTAGAAATGTCAGCAAAACGCCGTTGGGCGGTAACGGCGGGCGTAATGACGGGAATGTTTATCGCCGCGCTTGAAGCGACGGTCGTCGGGACGGCGATGCCGACCGTTATCGCGTCATTGGGCGGGCTAAACCATTACAGTTGGGTGTTTTCCGCTTATCTCGTGACGTCCACCGTAACCGTTCCCGTTTGGGGAAAACTGTCGGATTTATACGGTCGCCGTCTTTTTTATCAAATCGGAATCGGTATTTTTCTGCTCGGAACGCTGCTGTCGGGGCTTTCCAATTCGATGACGCAGCTGATAATTTTTCGCGCCATTCAAGGCTTGGGCGCGGGCGCGTTGATTCCGCTCGGAATGACGATTATCGGCGACATTTTCACGCTCGAAGAACGCGCCAAAATGCAGGCGTATTTCAGCGGCGTGTGGGGAATTTCCAGCGTCATCGGTCCGGTTGTCGGCGGCTTTCTGACCGACCAACTTTCGTGGCGTTGGGTGTTTTTCATCAATCTGCCGATTGGCGTTCTCGCGGCTTTGATAATGGGATTTGCGTTGAAAGAACCGAAAGTCCACGCTCGCCCGAAAATTGATTACGCGGGCGCGGGACTTTTAATGCTCGGCATCAGCCTTCTGATGCTGGCGATGGTCGAAGGCGGCGGCAACGTCGAAGCACTTTTCGCCACGCGCAATCTGTTGATTTTCGGCGCGTCAATCGGGCTTCTGATAATTTTCGCGCTCGTCGAAAAACGCGCTGCCGACCCGATTATTCCGTTTGAACTTTTCCGCAACCGGATGGTTTCCGTCTCCGTCGGCGCGGGATTTTTGTCGGGCGTGGCGATGTTCGGCGCAATTTCATTCATTCCGCTGTTCGCGCAGGGCGCGTTGGGCGCATCGGCGACCGAAGCCGGTTCATTACTGACACCACTGATGCTCAGTTGGATTACGATGTCCATCGTCGGCGGGCGCATACTTTTGAAAACCGGCTATCGCCCGCTGACGCTTTTCGGTTTTTCCGTCTTAACCGTCGGCTTCATCTTGCTGACTCAATTCGAGCGCGAAACGCCGCGCATTTGGCTTTACGTTGATTTAATTTTAATCGGCACGGGTTTGGGCGCGACGATGCTGACGCTTTTAATCGCCGTTCAGCAAGCCGTCGAGCGCACGAAACTCGGCGTGGCGACTTCGCTTAATCAATTTTCCAGAGCCATCGGCGGCGCATTCGGCGTAGCGATTATGGGCGCAATTTTAACGGCTGGCTTGGCGAGCGAACTAAACAAAATCGCCCAAAGCGGAAACGCCTTTTTATCGCCCGAACAAGCCGCCGGTTTCGCATCCAACCCGAACGCGCTGATTGAGCCGCAAGCCAAAGCGAGTTTGCCGCCGGAAACTCTGGAAATTTTGCAAAATTCGATGGCGACTTCGATTCACCGGGTCTTTTGGCTGGCGGCGATTCTTTCGGCGATGGCTTTGCTCGCGGCATTTCTCCTGCCGAAACAAACTGCTGCCGAAGTTCAAATCCACAAAACCGACGGCGATGCCGGCGAGAAAACTTTGATGGCACAGCAGACGACCATTAATGCGCGAAATCAACCGTCGGCGAGTGAAAAATACGACCGGCAATCAACAGTCTGATGCTGAAGATAGAACTGCGGAAATGAATAAAACAGAAGAAATTAACACGGATTAAAGGGCTGGACAGAGATTTTAAAAACAGTTAAGCAGGTAAGCAAAAGTTTGGCGGC
>JAJAYR010000296.1 GCA_026786155.1 Pyrinomonadaceae bacterium | reverse complement strand
TTTAAAATCTGTTTCCCGCATCAAAGAATCCGATTTTGAATTTTCATCTGTGATAAAATTCTCTGGCATCAAAAATGTACGCGGTCGGGTTTTAAATAAAAAATGGCAGTCGGTATTATCATTCACGTTGCGGTCGGCAAGGAAAAGCGCACGGAGTTGTTTTCGGAGGAAACTATCCGTTTCGGCACGGACGAATCTTGCGATTTACAAATTCTCACCGATAAAAATTCCTTTGAGGGCGTGTGGCTCGAACTCGGATTATCCGACCAAGTTTATCGCGTCATCAATTTTCAAGAATCGTTGAATTTGTCGCTGAACGGCAAACCGATTCATCGGTTCGCGCCAATCACCGACGGCGATACGATTGACGTTCCGACGACCGATATTTCCTTTTCGTTTTTCGCGCTCACCTCAAAATCTTCGCTCGTTACGACCAACCGCGAACCGCATATTGCGCCGTTTATCGAATCCGCCGCGCTCGAATCCGCCTTTTCGCCGAAACCCGACGATGCCAAAGCGTTTCTGCGTGAATTCGTCCGCGAACTGTCGCGCGAAATTCATTGGACGACGAAAATTATCGTGCTGGCGATTGTGCTGGCATCGCTCGGCGGCATTTTTTATCTCGGCAACTCTTACAATAACGAACTGCAAAAAACGCGCGAATTAGCCGAAGTGCAGGCGCAGGTCGTCCGTCAATTGCAGGAGCAGCTCGTTCAAAATAATCAGCAGCTCGGTCAACTCGACAAAACCAATAAAGACATTATTAAAACCGTCTCGCTCGCGCCGAACCTGCGCGTCGAATACGGCAACGGCGTTTGTTTAATCGTCGGCGTATATGATTTGGTTGATAAAAAATCCGGCAAACCGCTGCGCTACCCCGACCCGCAGGCGTTTCAACCGAGTCCGTATGAACCTTCCGAACAAACAACGTCGGAAGAAGGAATGAACGCGCCGCCGTCGCCGCTGACTTTGACGACCGAAGGCGGCGGCAGCACGGTCGAATATGATTTTATCGGCACGGGTTTTCACGTCGGCGGCGGCTACATCGTGACCAATCGCCACGTTATACAGCCCTGGGAAGAGGACGATTTGGTCAAACAGATGCTGACCGACGCGAACGGGCGGGCGCGAGTCAAGCGTTTAGTCGTTTATTTTCCGAATTTTCCGCAGCCGTTCCCGCTGAAAGTCCGGCAGTTGGGCGGACGCGAAGATTTGGCGATTGCTTCGATTGACCCGGAACTCGTTTCGCCGGACATTCCCGTTTTGCCGCTCGAAACCGACGCGGGGGCGGCTTCGGTCGGCAGAACGGTCGTGACGATGGGTTATCCGAACGGACCGGACAGATTATTGGCGATGGTTGACGACAACGAAGCCAAATCAATCAACTCGCGTTTCGGCGGCTCGCGTCAGGCGTTGATAAATTTTCTCGCGCAGTCGCGTAAAATCGTGCCGCTGACGACGCAGGGCGCGATTACCGATTTGGATACGCGCCGCATCGTCCACGACGCGAAAACGGCGGAAGGCGGTTCGGGTGCGCCGCTGTTCGGTCAAACCGCCAGAGTTATCGGCGTTAATTTCGGCGTGTTCACCGAAAGCAACGCGGCGAATATGGCGGTCCCGATCAGCTTTGCGATTGAACTGTTGAGAAAAGCCGGTTGGAAATCGCCCGAAGAAATTAAAAACCAAGCCGTCAGCCAAAACCAAATCGCCGGAGCAAATACGAATACGGCTCAAACCAAACCGCAATAGGTTTCAGATTTCAAGTTTTAGGTGTCTAACTCAAGCAGTCGTGCAAAACTGTTCAGAGTCCACGCCCCGCGCGGGTTGCCGCCGCGCTGCGTGGGCGGAGCAAAGGGCGTTCCGCGTTTGGACTCTGAACACTAATTTAATTTTGCACGACTACTTTAAAACTCTGAACCTGAAACTTTTATGGCAGATAAGCTGATTGAACCGGCGTGTCGGTCGCCGCGCCGAACGATACGCTGAAGACCGAATTATCATTCGACCGCAAGCCATACCAAACGCCGTTTCTGAAGACGGCTAAATCCGTTCGCCCGTCGTTGTCGTAATCGCCCGCGACCGGCTTATCGCCGTTTTGTCCGAACTGTTGCGGAACAAATACGCCGTCCGAACTGTTCAAACGATACCAGGTGCCATTTG
Organism: Pyrinomonadaceae bacterium; assembly: GCA_026786155.1. Lineage (GTDB taxonomy): Bacteria > Acidobacteriota > Blastocatellia > Pyrinomonadales > Pyrinomonadaceae. The sequence continues at coordinate 358 of JAJAYR010000296.1, read as the reverse complement.
CCGGACGAAAGACGGCGATGTCGGATTTGCCATCGCCTTCATAATCACCGGCGGTCGGAATATCGCCCGATTGTCCGAATGCCACACCGCGAAACTGCCCGTCGGAACTTCGCAGATAATACCAAACGCCGCTGCGGTAAACGGCGATGTCGGATTTGCCGTCGCCGTCAAAATCGGCGAGCAGCGGCAAGTCGCCCGATTGTCCGAAAGCGACGGCGGTGAAAGTGATGTTGCCCGGTTGAATCGGATTGGAATAAAGAATATACCAGGTGCCGTTTGACGGGCGGAACACGGCGATGTCGGCTTGACCGTCGCCGTTGAAATCGCCCGGTCTGGGCAAATCTTCCGCCGCACCGAA
>JAJAYR010000295.1 GCA_026786155.1 Pyrinomonadaceae bacterium | reverse complement strand
TTTCGCGTTCGGAGATTCGGGATTTGGTTGACGTGCGCGAACTCGAAAAAGCGGGATTTAATCTTGAATCTGCGCTTTCCGCCGCACAACGCAAAGACATGGGCTTAACCGCCGCGCAACTGGCTTGGGTTTTGAATCAGATTAAGTTTGGTGATGATTTAAAACCGCCGGGCGACGTTTCAGCGATTGAACTGCGAGATTACTTGAACGATTTGGTTGCGAGATTAAAACGGCTGGCTTTTCCTGCATAATCAAACCGTTTCTATGACGCGGGCGCGTCGTGATTGAAAACGGCGAACACCTTGGCAATGCAGGCGACGGGCAATTTTTGAAACGCGGCGAATGGGTGAAGATTTAATACAAAAACAATGGCGGACGAAAAGGCGGACAATATGGAAAAAGGGCATATACGTTGGTCATTACCGCATCGTCTCCAAAATCGGCGCGGCGGGTGGCAAAGTGCGTTCCGCATTTGGACTCTGAACACAGCGCACAAAACATCAAAATTTTCACTTGCCCGCTTAGTTCATAACAGGCACTATACCAATTCCTAATTGGTATAGTGCGATGACTGGAGCGCAAGCATTCTTGCTTGCGCTCCAGTCAAAAATATCTTGAATTTAAGTTTGACGGTGAAACCGTTCGGCAAATTCGAGCGAATTTATATTTTAGAGCAGCAAAAATTGTTCTTATTCAAAAATTTCAAGGAGGGTTTTACCTATGCCAGTTAATTCACAAGCACAAGCCGTGCTTGACCAATTCGCCAAATTCGGCGCACCGCCAATCGAAAATCTATCGCCTGAAAACGCCCGGAACAGTCCGACGTTGAAGAATGCCGTCGAGGAAATGACGGCGGAAAGCGTTGCGGCTCGTGCCACCACCGTTGTCAAACCGTCGCCGGAGCCGGTCGGCAAAATTGACCATATTTTAATTCCGACGAAAGACGGCGAACTGCTCGCCCGCGTTTTTACGCCGAAAGGCGACGCGCCGTTTCCCGTGTTGGTTTATTTTCACGGCGGCGGCTTCGTCATCGCCAATCTCGACGTTTATGAATCGTCGTGCCGCGCTTTATGCAACGCGGCGGAATGCGTCGTCGTATCGGTTGCGTATCGTCTCGCGCCCGAAAATAAATTTCCGGCGCAGATTAACGACGCTTACGCGGCGACGCAGTGGATTATGCAGAATGCCGCGCAACTCGGCGGCGACCCGCAGCGTGTCGCCATCGGCGGCGAAAGCGCGGGCGGCAATTTGACCGCCGTTACTTGTCTGCGAATCCGGGACGAAGGCGGACAAATGCCCGTCGCGCAAGTTCTCGTTTATCCGGTCGTGGATAGTTCGATGAACACGCCGTCGTACACGGAAAATGCCGATGCCAAACCGCTCAACGCCGCGATGATGAGGTGGTTTTTCAAACATTATCTGGAAGGCAGCGAAGACAAAACGAATCCGTATCTCGCGCCGCTGCACGCAAAAGATTTGAGCGGTTTGCCGCCCGCCGTCGTAATTACGGCGGAGAGCGACCCGTTGCGCGACGAAGGCGAAATGTATGCGAAACGGCTGGCGGAAGCCGGAGTTTCGGTGGACGCGAAACGCTTCGACGGCACGATGCACGAGTTTTTCGGACTCGCGGGCGTGATTGACGAAGCCGCCGACGCGGTAACGCTGGTCGCCGACGCGCTGAAAAAAGTTTTTGAGCGCAAAGCCAGCGGTTCGGCAATGTAAATTTGCCCGGCAGTAAATAAAAATGAAAGACGCGGAGTTTCGGCTTTGCGTCTTTTATTTTTGTCGGAATCGAAATCGTCAAAGTTGTAATACACATACGAAAAAAGATTGAGCGATAAAAACTTCTTGTAAAGAATTTTAAACATTTACCATTTACCATTTACCATTTACCATTAAAAAAGAATGCGAGTTGTCAGCCGCCGCAAAGCCGCGATTTTTTCTCTCGTTCTGGGCATTTGTCTGATTATTTTGACGATTGCGCTGAACGTCGGCTGGATTTTGCTCAATTTGCAGGAAATCGCGCTGCTCGTTCTCGGCATCGTCTTTTTTGCGATTATTATCACCGGCTTAACTTTGAATACGATATTTCTGGTGCGCGAAATCCGCCGCAACGAACAGCACGACGCTTTTTTGAACGCCGTAACGCACGAACTGAAAACGCCGATTGCTTCGATTCGGCTATATCTGGAAACGCTGCAAACGCGCGAGGTCAGCGAAGAAAAACGGCGGGAATTCTACGGCGTGATGCTCGCCGACAACGACCGGCTTTTGAATACGGTCGAACAGGTTTTACAGGCGAGCCGGACGCGCGAGAAAAATCATCTGCTGAATATCGCCGAAATCAATCTGACGAAACTTCTGGAAAAATCAGTCGAGCGCGTCAAAGTCAGCTACGGTTTGGGCGATGACGCTATCGGTTTTAATCAAACTGACGCGGATTTTAGAGTGTCGGGCGATGCTAACGAATTGCAGACGGTTTTTACAAATCTTCTGGAAAACGCCGTCAAGTATTCGGAAGACGAGATAAAAATTTCGCTGGCGGTCAGAAATCTGAACGAAAAATACGTCATCGTTCGCATCAAGGATTCGGGAATCGGTATCGCGCCCACCGAACTGAAAAGAATTTTCAAGCGATTTTACCGCGTTCCGGGTTTAACGACGCAGAAAAGGAAAGGAACGGGTTTGGGACTTTTTATTGTCCGCTCAATCGTCAAAAAACACGGCGGCAAAATCTTCGCCGAAAGCAAAGGCGAAGGAACGGGAACGACATTTATCGTTCAACTCCCGAAACTAAGTCAGAACCGGAAGCGGCAGCGACCGGGTTTATCTGAAGGGATAAGGGATGAAGGATGAGGGATGAATTGAAAGCGAGTGCCAATAATCTTATTTATCCCTCATCCTTCATCC
>JAJAYR010000294.1 GCA_026786155.1 Pyrinomonadaceae bacterium | reverse complement strand
TGGCGATGGCAATTGCGCTGCTTTTGACCGTTACCCGCGCTTCGCAAATTGGTTTTCTAATTTCGGCGTTTGCCATCGTGTTTTTCGGCGCAAATCGCCGAATTCTGTTGGTTTTGATACTGATTATTGTGCCGCTTGCGCTCGGCGGAATTTATTTCCAACAGCAGAGCCGCAAAGTCGGCTATCTCGATTTAAACGACGATTCGACCAAAGACCGCCTGACATTTTATCAAAAAGGCTTTAATCTGTGGACGCAGAACGCCCGAAATTTCTCAATCGGCGTGGGAATGGACGCGACCAAGCGTTTTGTAAAAGAATGGAATTTGTATGACAATCAAGGCGTTCCGATGGGACATTTTCACTCAACGCCGCTGCAACTCGTCGTCGAACGCGGTTTGCCCGCGCTGTTTTTATGGCTGTGGGTTTTATGGATTTACGGGCGAACGCTGTTGCGCTGGCTCAAAATTCAAGGTTCAAGGTTCAAGGTTCAAGGTTCAAAAAATAATCCGGCATCCGAAATTACAAATCTTAAATCCGGCGGCTGGCGTGAAAAGGGAATTATCCTCGGCGCGTTCGGCGGACTCGTCGGCTTTTTTTCCGGCGGACTCGTCCATTACAATCTCGGAACGGCGATGGTGGCGATGGTTTTTTTTATGATGATGGGATTGAGCGTGGTTTTAATAATTCCTTCACTTCAACATTTACCGCCAATGAAGAAGCATTAAAATTTCAGAGCAAAAAAAGTTTGCGGGTCGGCGAAATTTTCAAACAAACGGCTTATCAACTACCCGGTTTATTGGCTGATTATTTGAAAAAGCGATTGCGAAATCCGATAATTGTCGCTGTCAGCTAATTTGAAAAAGTCGGAATTGAAAGCAAAACATTTACAAATCAACAAAAAATCTGAAAAGTCTTTCCTTTTCTTAATTTTTAATGTATAAGCAATATAAATCGTTTCCATAAACGATTTGAAATTTTTGCATCCAAAGTTGTGAAAAAGTTCATCAAACTGCACGTCTTACAATCGGAAAACGAAAAAAGGTTTTTCGGGCTTGAAAAACGGGTCGGGGGCTGTGGTATAATCCAGACAGCCTTCCAAAAAGGAAAGCCTGCCCCGCAGACACCGAACACAGAAAATATGAATAGATTTACTAAGAATAAAGCCTTCGGGCTGAGTATCGCCTTCGTTTTGTGGATTAGCTCGACGGTTGCCGTTTTCGCGCAGGTTTCCACCAAACCGACGAACGCGCCGAGACCTTTGCTTCAGCCGATTACGGTGCAGACCGATAAACCGGCTGCGACCTCGCCGACCGGCGGCGCAAATTCATCTTCAACGCCTTTAGTAAAAAAGACGGGCAGTTCGTCGCCGATTTCGGTCGCGCCGCGCCGAACTTCGATTCCCGTTCTCGCCGACATTGATATTCCGGGAACTTCGGGAATTCTGGTGGAAAGTCTGGAAGGTAATATCGTTTTGGACAGTTATTCAAATTTCGCTTTTAATCCGGCTTCCAACGTCAAAATCGCCACCGCTTACGCCGTTCTGAAAACCTTCGGACCGGAATATCGTTTCCCGACGAGCGTTTGGACGGACGGGCAAATTGACCAATCTACCGGAACGCTCTACGGCAATTTGTATGTTTCAGGGCGCGACCCGATGTTTAATCTCGAACACGCCGTTGCCGTCGCCAACGAATTAAACCGTTTGGGAATACAAAATATCAGCGGCGATTTAATCGTTACCGACAATTTTGCGATGAGTTTTTCGACGCAGGCGCAGTCTTCGGGCAACGCCCTGCAAGCGGTGATGAATTCGGCGAAGCGGTCGGTCGGCGCAACCCGCGCGTGGTCAAATTATTTGACCAACTCTAAAAAAATCGTCACGACGATTCCGTCCGTGCCGATGACGGGCGGCGTTTATGTTCAATCGCTGCCGACGAACGCCAGACTTCTTTTTTCGCACGAATCCGCACCGATGCGCGAGATTCTCAAAACGACGCTTTGTTATTCCAATAATTTTTTGTCTGAACGGCTCGGCGATATGCTCGGCGGAGCGTATGCCGTCGCCCGCACCGTGCAGTTGAACGCGCAAATCGCGCCCGAAGAATTTTACATCCAAACTTCCAGCGGACTCGGCAACAACCGCGTTACGCCGCGGGCGATGATGAAACTGCTCCGCGCTCTGCGAAGCGATTTGGAACGCAACAAAATGAATTTCACCGATATTATGCCGGTCGCCGGAGTTGACAAAGGAACGCTCGAAGGTCGTTTCGACACTGATTTTGCGAAGGGCAGCGTCGTCGGCAAAACCGGAACTCTCGGCAATACGGACGGCGGCGTGAGCAGTCTGGCGGGCGAAGTGCAGACGAAAAACGGTAAATTACTGTTCGTCGTTTTCAACCAGCGCGGCGGTGTCAATCGTTTTCGCGCCTTTCAAAATTCGCTGATTTCCCTGATTCAGGGACAACTCGGCGGAGCGACTTCTTTGGGTTACAACGTCGTGCCGCTCGACGTTCGGCTGGCGAACACGCGCATCACTTATCCCGACACGCGCGTCCGCGTCAACGAAGAATAAATTCGCGGAAAATAAAAGTATCGAAAGGAAGCAGGTAAAGTCTTGCTTCCTTTCTTTTTGCGTGAAAGAATTAGATAATTGAAGCCTGAGCGCAATTAAGTATTTGTTTAATCAAGGTTTAACGATTCGGAGTAGATGATAGATGAGAGATGATAACTGAGAGATGCGGACAGCGGTTTTATCTTTTATCTCTCATCTCTCATCTCTCATCTACTCCGAATCGTTTTTTAATGACGCTCACCCTTCAGATAATTTACGTTTGCGAAAACATTGAGGAAAATGAGCGATATTAAACCGACCGACCAAACGAAAGAAACTCCCGAACTTTTAGCCGAACCCGCGCCCGAAAAATCTCACACCAAACAAACCAGCGTTGCTAAATCCGCCGGAATCGTCTCCATCGCCGTAATGTTTTCGCGTGTTTTGGGCTTGGTGCGCGAAATGATTTTTGCGCGTTATTTCGGCGCGGGGTTTCTTTACGATGCGTATCAAGCCGCCTTCACGATTCCGAATGTTTTGCGCGATTTGTTCGCCGAAGGTGCTTTGTCAGCCGCGTTCGTCAAAGTTTTCACCGATTATCAAATTAATAAAAGCGAAGCCGAAGCGTGGAAACTCGCCAGTCTCGTATTAAATGCTTTAGCCGTCGTTTTAAGCGTCGTAACGATTTTGGGCATTCTTCTCACGCCATATTTAGTGTCAGTCGTCGCCTCCGGGTTTTCGCCCGAAAAAGCCGCTTTAACGGTAACGATGACGCAGATAATGTTTCCTTTTATCCTGCTCGTCGCGCTGGCGGCAGTAGCGATGGGCGTTCTGAATACGAAAGGAATTTTCGGCATTCCGGCGTCGGCTTCGACGGTTTTCAACATCGTTTCGATTTTTGTCGGACTCGGTTTCGCTTATTGGCTGAGCGGCGGCAGTTGGGATGTGGCGCACGACAAATACACCGTTCCGGCGATTTCAGCGCAGTGGGCGATTCTCGGAATGGCGATTGGAACGCTGATTGGCGGCGCGGCGCAATTTGCGATGCAGATTCCTTCGCTGCTCAAAGTCGGCTTTCGCTTTTCGCCGGTTCTGAGTTTTACCGACGAAGGCGTTAAAAAAATAATGCGGCTGATGGCTCCGGCGATACTCGGAACGTCCGCCGTGCAAATCAATGTGCTGGTAAATTTAGCTTTTGTTTCGAGCATTGACGGCGGGCGTTCGTGGTTGAGCTACGCTTTTCGTCTGATGCAGTTTCCGATTGGCGTTTTCGGGGTCGCCATCGGCACGGCTTCGATTCCGGTTCTTTCACGAATGGCGAGCGAAGGGAAAATTGGCGATTTCCGTAAAACGCTCTCGTCGTCGCTGAATCTGGTTTTTTTGATGACTTTGCCGTCGGCGTGCGGATTAATTATTTTGGGCGAACCGATTATTCGTCTGCTTTATTCGCGCGGAGCTTTTACAGAATCCGACGTGCCGATGACGGCTTACGCGCTCGCCGGATATTCAATCGGTTTGACGGGTTACGCAGCGATTAAAGTTTTATCGCCGGCTTTCTACGCGCTCGACGACGCAAAAACACCGATGATTATTGCGATTTGTTCGATTGCCGTCAACGCGCTGGCGAGTTTTCTGTTCCGCGACTGGCTTTCAAATTTCGGAGTTTCGCCCGAATATCCGAGCGGCTACGGACACGTCGGCGTGGCGTTGGCGACTTCCAGCGTCGCGCTCGTCAACTCTTTCGCGCTCGCCTTAATGATGCGAAAACGCATCGGGCGCATTGACGGCAGAGCGATTATTTCCGCCTTCACGCGCATCGCGGCGGCTTCGGCGGTGATGTCCGTTATCTGCTATTTCAGCTATCATTTTTTAGTTAATCAATTCGGCATCAGCGGTTTTATTTATAAAATTATCGAAGTTTTTGTGCCAATCGTTTTAGGCGGCGTGGTTTTTATTTTGACGGCGAAAATTTTGCGTATCAATGAAGTTGATAAACTTTATAATTCTCTGGCGCGAAAATTAGGACGTAAATAATATGGAGAACGAACCTGTCAACGACCGGCAATATCGTCAGCGCGTTTATGAAATCGTCCGCGAAATTCCCGTCGGGCGCGTAATGACTTACGGGCAAATCGCGGAGATTTTGGGTGTCGGCTACACGCCGCGCACCGTCGGGTTTGTAATGCACGCGGCGGATACGGAAAACGTCCCGTGGCAGCGCGTCATCAATTCGCAGGGCGCGTGTTCGACCGGCAGAATGACCGTTCCCGTTAATTTGCAGCAGCAAATTTTAGAAAGCGAAGGCGTGAAATTTAACGAAAAATGTCGCTGTGATTTGAGCGTTTATCGCTGGTCGCCCGAAGGTTTCGAGAAAAAAGATGACGAACAGCCGAGTTTATTTGGCAAATGAACGCAAAACAGATAGAATTCTTTCACACTAAAAGACCGGAGTTTAAGAGTCCCGCTTGGAATAAGCGCGGACGCGGGCAAATTTCCTTACGCGCAATGCTTTCATTACGCGGCGGCGATGTTGCAGGCGAGAATGCTTGCGCTCCGGTCAAAACAAAAGGAGAGAAGAATGTTAAAAATTCAACGATTGTTCGGTCGCTGTTTCCTTTTTGCTTTGCTGACAACTGCTGTCAGTTCCGCAGTTTCGGCGCAGACGACGATTTACAATATTCCGTCAACCGATGTTTTGGCGGAGAAAACCGCTTATCTCGAAGCTGATTTTCTAGCTCATTTCGATTCGTATCGGAACGGCGGTTTTCAAACTTACGGCTACCGAATGGTCTATGGTTTGAGAAAAAAATTGGAAGTCGGCGCGAATTTTTTCATTTCGCGCAACGGCGTTCGCACTTCGCCGAAGGAATTTCAGCCTAATTTGAAATGGAAAGTCTATGGCAGCGAAAGACTCGGAATCGGCGTGTCAACCGGCGCGATTTTCTTTGTGCCGCTTGACAAATCAGCCGGAACGCGCACGTTCGGTATGGCTTACAGCAATGTCAGCAAGACGGTCAAAAGGGCGCGAGGAATGCGTTTGACCGGCGGATTTTACAGGCTCGTCGGCGCGAAAAAAAGCGTCGGCACGAAAACCGGCGCGATTGTCGGTTTTGAACAGCCCGTCAATCGCCGTCTGAGTTTTCTCGCCGATTGGTATAGCGGCAAAAATCGTTTCGGTTATTCCGCCGCCGGTTTCAGTTTCGCCGTTACCAAGCGACAATTTCTTTTTGCCGGTTACAATTTCGGCAACGCGGGACGCGCCAACAATTTTTTTTCGGCTTTTTACGGCGTTACGTTCTGAAAATTTTCAGGATTTCAGAATTATCTGCCCCATTTCAATTTGTTGCGTAGAACGTCGAAATAATTACGGTTCGGCGGTTGGACGAGATTAAAGTTGGTCGTGCTTTTGCGGATCGAAACGGTGTCGCCGGTTTTCATTTGATAACCGATTTGTCCGTCCAAAGTTAAAACCACGCCTTCATTTTCGTTTTTCAGATTGATTTCAATAACCGCGTCGTCCGGCACGACAATCGGGCGATTGCTCAGCGTGAACGGGCAAATCGGCGTTAAAACCAGCGCGTTCATTGACGGATAGAGAATCGGACCGCCCGCCGAAAGGCTGTAAGCGGTCGAGCCGGTCGGCGTGGAAACGATTAACCCGTCGGCGCGAAACGAATTGACGAAAAGATTATCGAGTTTGACTTCGACTTCGATAATGCGGGCGAGCGCGGCTTTGTTGATGACGACATCGTTTAAAACTCTGCCTCTGCCGATGATTTCGCCGTCCCGCGTGTGTTCGACATCGAGCATCACGCGGCTGTCAATGTCATATTTGCCGTTGATAATCATTTCGAGCGCGTCGAACATTTCCTCGATCCGAAATTCGGTCAAATATCCCAAACTTCCGTAATTGATTCCCAAAACCAAAATTTCGCGCATCCCGGTCAAACGCGCCGTCGAAATCATCGTGCCGTCGCCGCCGAGAACGACGATTAAATCAGCTTGCGTTTGAAATTTTTCGAGTTCGACGACTTTGATTGAACAATTTTCCGCGCCGAACTCTTCGGTTTCCCCGCGCGGTTTGGCGATTAAATCAATGCCGCGCGTCTCCAGCCAGACGGAAAGTTCGCACGCCGTTTCCCACGCTTCCCGGTGATTCGGTTTGACGACCACGCCGACGCATTTTATTTCTCGATTTATCATTCGGTAATTTTTTCGCTATTTTTACGGTTAAAACTGCCATCAGTTTATAGCTTGGGATTTTTTTCGACAAACGCTAAAAGGTTTTTGACGTAAGATTTAAAGTTCGGACAAGCGATATTGTGCGCCGCCAGATATTTATCGGCGACGCGCGTGTCGTAAGTTTGCGAGATAAAAAAATACGGCACGCCCGAATGCGGCAAACCGCTGACGGCGGGCGAAAACGGCAGCATCAAAGTTTTTTCAACAAGACGCGGCGGCGGTTTGATGACGGATTTTTTGCCGACGAGCGTTTCGGCAATCGCGTCGAAAATTTCTTCGGTCGTCAGCGGATTCGGGTCAGCCAGCGCGATGGTCGCGCCGAT
>JAJAYR010000293.1 GCA_026786155.1 Pyrinomonadaceae bacterium | reverse complement strand
TCCGAAAATGGCGGCATATAACGCTTCAAAATTCGGGCTTAACGGATTTACCGAAGCGTTGATGCAGGAAGTCCGCGCCGACGACATCAAAGTTACCTTGATTTGTCCGGGCAGCGTCAACACCTATTTCGGCGACCAAAAACCGTCGGACGAAAAGGCGTGGCAGATTCAGCCGGAAGACATCGCGCAGACGATTTTGGATTTGCTCAATTTCAACGAACGCGCTCTGCCGAGCAAAATCGAGATTCGTCCGGCGAATCCGCCGAAAAAATAAAAATTTTGAGATTAAAGAATATAAGTTTCGACGGTTTTCATTAAAGTTTCCGGTCCGAACGGTTTGGCGATATAGCCGGACGAGCCGGACATTTGTCCGCGCACTTTGTCGAAAAAGCCTTCCTTGCCGGAAATCATTACAATCGGCACGTCTTTGGTTGCCGCGTTGCCGCGAATTGCCTGACAAACTTGATAACCGTCCATCTGCGGCATCGCCGTATCGAGCAGAATCAAATCCGGCACGATGCCTTTAATTGTTTCCAGGGCTTCGATGCCGTCCGCCGAGCAAATCACTTCGTAACCGCTCATTTCTAATCGGTGAGCAATCAATTTTCGCACCGTCGCGCTGTCGTCAATGACCATTACTTTTTTGACGGCGGGCGATGTTTCCCGAATCGGTTCGACGGCTTCGTCGTTTGATGAATAACCAATTTCGGCGGAATTCAATTGAAAATTGACGGTCGGCGGCGGTGCGTAAATTTCTTGAACGGAATAATCGGCGCGGCTTGGCGGCGCAGCATACGCACCGTTAGTTTCTAATTCCGCGATTGTTTCTTCGACTATTATTTCCGCCGCTTGATAATCGTTTAATTTCGCAATTGTTTCCGTTTCTCGATGATTTTCGCCGATTGCTTTTAGAAATGAAAAAGAAGTGCTTCTCGGTTTAATAATGGCGGGCGGAAAGTCAGTTTCTAGTGCCGCTTGATCTTCCGCCGCGATTTCTTCGGGAACGATTTGCGCGTCTTCGATTATCTCGGCGCAGTCCACAAAATCACCCGAAATTTCGTCCGCTGAAAGCGAATCCGCCGCCGCTTCCGGTTTGTTTTCGGCGTTCGCGTCCGCCAAAAAAGCGGCGACGACGGCGAGATTTTGTGATTTTCTGTTTTCGGTTCGCGCCATCATTTCCCGCAAAGATGCCAGCCCGGAAATCGCCGCGTCATTTGCCGGATTGATTGATAAAACCTTTTCAAAACAGACGATTTTGTCGCTGAACGAATCGGCTAAATAAGATTTTACAATCCACGCCGCTTCCGAATCCGGCGTTTGCTTGAAAATTTGTTCCAGTATTTCGTGCGCCGTCTCGCGCTCACCGGCAATCGCCGCCGTGTTCGCTTTTCGCAAAAGCGATTCGGTAACTTGAGTTTTGGCGGCGTGCAGAGAGGTCAGCGCGGTTTCATTTTCAGGATTGATGTTAAGAACTTTTTGCAGATGCGAAATTTTTTCTTCCGCCGAATCGGAAATCGAAGCCAGCCAAAACCACGCCATTTCGTTGCGTTCGTCGTGAACGACCGCCTGCAAAAAACACTGTTTGGCTAAATCCATCTGCGCTTCGTTGGAAGCGTCCACGCCGCGCTGGACGAAGTTTTTGGCGAGCAGCGATTTCGTCGCCTGCGCCCATTCCAGAGCGCGGGCGTTGTTCGGATTAATGTTCAGGACGTTGTTCAAAAAGACGAGCAATTCTTCCGGGTAATCGCTGATGGAAGCCAGCCACAGCCAGGCGTTTTCGTTGTCCGGCGCGGCTTCGGTTACTTGCAGCAGCAAATTGCGGGCTTCGCGGCGGTTGCCGTCCTGCGCGGCTTTAACGCCGCTTTGGAGCATTCGGGAAATGTCTTTTTCAACCACCGTATCAACATCGGCGGCGTAATTACCGGCAAAAATCGGCGCGGCGGCAATGTTCGATTCAAATTCCAGTTTCATATTTTTACAGAATTGTTCAAGTTTTGATTTTTACGGAATCGAGAAATTTTCGGGCGTGAGTGTAACCTGCTAATCCGAAAAAATTGCGATGCAAGCCAGATGCCAAGCCGTCCGGCGATGTGAAATTGCTTTTTGAACATTTTTTAGAACTATTGACAAATTGCTTTGACTAAAGAGGCGGACAAAACTGCCGAAAGTGACAAAAAGCGGAATCCGGCGTTGACAAAAAATGGTAATTGCGGCGAAGTAAAATTTATCTTTTTGCCGTAAAATATGAGAAAAGGTGAGGATTCCAGGCGATTGCCAAAACAGAAGAAGAGTTCCGACCGATACCTCAGCAAAAATCGAGCCGGACAAATTTATCATAGGAGTTACGCAGTTGAAACGAAACAGGTGAAAAAAGTATTGATTGGTCAACCGATTTTTCATCGTCCGAATAGCGAATAGTTGATAGTGAACAGTGCATAATGCCGCGCGAGCGCGAACTATTCGCTGTTCGGACGATGAAAAATTACTGTTTCAAACATTCAATTATTTCAACTGCGTAACTTCTATATTGTAAAAGCAATGAATTTTGATGTGATTATCATCGGCGGCGGCGCGGCGGGAATTTCGGCGGCGTTGTGGTGCGCGGAATTAAATTTAACCGCGCTGCTTTTGGAAGCGAGCGCGGAACTCGGCGGGCAACTTTTGTGGACGCACAACGCGATTAAAAATCATCTTGGCAGCGAAGCCGAAAACGGGCGCGAACTGCGCGACATTTTCGTCAAACAAGTTGAGAACCGTAAATTTATCCGGCGTTTAGAGTCGAAAATTACGGCAATTGATTTTTCAAAAAAATCTCTCGCACTAGTCAGCGGCGAAGAATTTTCCGCCGAAACTTTAATAATTGCGACCGGCATTAGCCGCCGAAACCTGAACGTCGAAGGCGAAGAAAAATTCAAGGACAAAGGAATCATCGAATCGGGCAAGCGCGACGCGGATTTAATAAAAGATAAAAAAGTCTGCATCGTCGGCGGCGGCGACGCGGCTTTTGAAAACGCTCTGATTCTGGCGGAAACGGCTTCGCAGGTTACGCTCGTTCATCGCGGCAAATCTTTTCGCGCCCGCGCCGAATTCGTCGAACCGGCACAAAACAACCCGAAAATCAACATTCTAACCGAAACAATCGTCAAAAAAATCGTCGGCGGCGAGCGAGTCGAAGCGGTCGAATTGGAAAATTTAAATACGAAAGAGATTTTCCGCCGTGATGTCGAAGCGGTTTTACGGCGCATCGGCGTTGAGCCGAACACGGAACTTTTACGCGGGCAGATTGATTTGGATGAGCGCGGCTACATCAAAATAAACCATAATTGCGAAACCAGCGTCGCCGGAATTTTCGCCGTCGGCGATGTCGCCAATCCGGTTGCGCCGACCGTCAGCAGTGCCGTCGGAATGGGCGCGACCGCCGCCAAAGCAATTTTTGCTTTGCTAAATTCTTGATTATGATTATAATTACATAACATTTTTTCCGGCAGAATTCAGCCATACTTTTTATATCTACTCAAAGGCAGTCGAAACGGATACGCTCTGCGGTAATCGTCCTCTCCGGCTTCATTTTTCGATGAAGCGCGAAATCTTCACGTTCAAGCGGGTTATTATTCGGATATTTTTTCAAAAAAAGGAGAAGTTATGAATTTCAAAAAACTAATCGGAACGATTTTTTCGGCGGCGATTGCTTTAACGATTTGCACTTTCGCGGCGATAACTATTCACGCGCAGTCGGGAACGACCACCGTCAGCGGCACGGTCGCCGACGCGCAGGGCAACGCCGTCGCGGGTGCAAATGTTACTTTGACCAACGCGGACAAAGGATTTTCCCGCACGACGACGACTAACGATAACGGAACTTTTATTTTTCCGGTGATTCAGCCGGGAATTTATCAAGTAACGGTTGAGGCGAACGGTTTTAAGAAGTCCGTGCAAAACCAGGTTCGCGCTCTGGTGGACACGCCGACCAACGTGCCGGTCGCGCTCGAAGTCGGTGCGGTCAGCGAAACCGTAACAGTAACGAGCAACACCGCCGAATCTTTATTGAACACGCAGGACGCGACTGTCGGCAACACCTTTGTTCCACAGCAGGTTACGCAGCTTCCGACCGAAGCGCGAAACGTGATTAACCTACTGACTTTGCAGCCGGGTGTCACGCGCGACGGCTACGTCACCGGGAATCGCAGCGACCAATCGAATATCACGCTCGACGGCGTGGACGTCAACGAAGCGCAGACCAACAGTATTTTGGATCCGGTTCTGCGGCTTAATTCCGAAGCCGTTGAAGAATTTCGCGTAACGACGACGACGGCAAACTCGGCGCAGGGACGTTCGTCGGGAGCGCAAATCTCGCTGATTACCAAAGGCGGCACGAACGATTTGCGCGGCGCGATTTTTCTAACGGGGCGCAGGACAGCGTGGACATCGAACAATTTTTTTAACAATAAAGCCGGTGTCGGGCGACAAAAACTCGACCGCGAAGTTTTCGGCGGCGCACTCGGCGGACCGATTTTCAGAGATCGCGCCTTCTTCTTTTACAGCTATGAAGGACAGCGCGACCGCCGCGAAGACTCGGCTTTGCGCAACGTGCCGCTCGCTTCTTTGGGGCAGGGGTTGATTCGTTTTCGCAACACGGCGGGCAATGTCGTTTCAATCAACTGCGCTCAACTGACGACGATTTTTCCGAACACGCAGGGCTGTAATCCAGCCGGTCTAGCGGTTTTGGCAGCGGCGGCGGCGAAGTATCCGGCAAACGATTTCACCATCGGCGACAGCACGGCGGCGACACCACTCAACACGGCGGGCTATCGGTTTAACGCGCCGACCAACCTTAAAAACAACTCGCAGGCTCTCAAATTCGACTTTAATCTGACCTCTAATCAACAGTTGTTCGTGCGTGGAAATTACGTCGAAGACGCGATAAATTCTCCATCACAATTCCCCGATACCGTATCGCCCCGTTTGTGGCGACATCCGTGGGGCATCGCCGCCGGTCATACGTGGACGATTTCCAATAATCTGGTGAACAATTTTCGTTACGGCTACACGCGCGATGCGTTCTCCAACCAGGGCGATTCGACCGCCAATAATATCTCGTTCCGATTCGTCTATGAGCCGCTCAGGTTCGCCCGCGACATTTCGCGTGTAACGCCGGTGCAGAACATCACCAACGATGTTTCTTATATCTGGAAAACACACACTTTTCAATTCGGCACGAACGTCCGTTTAATCAGCAACCGGCGCACG
>JAJAYR010000292.1 GCA_026786155.1 Pyrinomonadaceae bacterium | reverse complement strand
TGTAAATATCTTCGCCCGCTTCCTTCCAGTCGGTCATTCTGCCGAGTCGCACCTGGTCGTTGTCGCTTTTGAAGGAGTTGGCGTAGAGCGCGGGGAAAAACATCTCGCCGTTCGTGCCGTTGGTCGTTTCGACTTTCGCCTGAATCCAGAACAGGTCGCGCAGACTTTTCGGCGCGATAAATTCGATTTTTTCGACCTGTTCCATCGGCAGCCAAATGTAGGTGTCTTTGACGATGACTTCAAAAACGCAACTCGTCAAATCGTTGTAATCGCGGAAATCTTCGGCTTCCGTGCCGTTGATTTTACAGGCGAACGCCGGACGTTCTTCTTCGACTTTATCGAGAATTTCTCTGGCTTCCGCTGCGTTTCCTTCGCGCAGACGATTATTCGCCGTCAGCAATCCGAGAATGTAGTCGGGTGGCGGCATTAAAAATTCCGGCTTTTGGCTGTCGGAAAAAAGCCGCAGACGGTCGCGTTCGGCTTTGAGATTTTGCCGGAAAATCAACGCGCCAATCATTGCCGTCGTGTCCTGATGACCGATGACGTCAAGCTGTTTTTCGGCGCGTTCCCAATCGCCCGCAAAACACGCGAGTTCAAAAAGAAACGTCCGCGCCGCCTGGTCGGTCGGACTTTTTTTGACGACGTTCAACGCCGCTTCCACCGCGCCTTTCAAATTGCCCGCGTCGAGTTGTGTTTTTGCTTCGTTCATAAATTTATTTTAAAGTTTTCTGTTTGGCAAATGTATTTTTCACCGCCGATGAGCGGCTGCGCTGTTTTGAATTGTCGCCGATAAATTTAACAAAATAAATTTATCGGCAACTTTTCACAACCGATTTTTATAAAGTTTCTACTTCAAAAATTTGTCCGGCGCACGCATCGTGCGGAACAAATCTTTGTCGAACAAATCGCCGCCGCTCGGCGTGATAGTCGCCGACACCTTTTTGCCGCCGAGTGTATAAGTCAGAGCGTATTCTCCCGTCGGCGATTTGTTTGGACTGCCTTCGTAGAAAAATCTGAACAACCCCCAAGTTCCCGGACGTTTTATCGTCGAACTCGACGAATCGCCGGACAAAGGTTTGGTGTTGCTGTTGCTTTGAAGAAACTTACTCGCCGAATTCGTATTGCCGACGGTCGCGGTGTTCGCCGCCGAGGTGTTCGCCGTCGTCGCCGTGTTTCCCGAAGTCGAAGCCGTGCCGCCGGTCGAGGCGAAACTCATCAATACGCCGGTTTCTCCGCTTCCCGGGAACTTGAATTTCGCCGCGCCCGTGCCTTCGGATGTTATTTTCTGCCCGTCAATCGTTACTTCGATAAGCGAATCGGCGACCGGCAAAAGTTTGAATTCATATTCAAAACCCGGTGTCGCGTTTTTCTGATACAGAACTTCGCGCAACTGTAAAACCTTATTCAGATAGGCGACGAATTCATCGCTGAACTTGGTCGCGCTTGATTCCTTTAATTTCAATTGTCCGGGATTGCCGTCAAAGTTTTTCTTCAACTGTTCGTCGTAGAACTTCGAGAAAGTGCCGTTGACCGGATTCAGATAAGCCGTCAGTTTATTGATGTCCGCTTCGTTCGCCGCGTCTTCAAACGGGAAACCTTTTTCCAGTTCTTTGGCTTGCGGCAAAAGCTGTTCCTTCCACGATTTTTCAAGCTGCGTCTGCGCGTCCGCGCCGAGCAGGGAACTCAGGTTGCCGAGCGGTTTTTTCAAAAGCGCGGCAACGTCCTGCCCCGTTCCGGTCGCATTAAACGTGCTTAAAAGTGTACCGATTTTAGTGTTGGCGGCTCGCAGTTCGGTAAATTTTTTGTCGTCGTCCTTCGCCAAATTTACCGAAAGCTCATTGATTTCCGCGACCGAAAGCCCGCTGAAACGGTTTGATACTTTGCCGATTTCGCCTTGATAAACTTCAATCGGCGCGTTCGGTTTGATGTCGTCGCCGACGAAGATAAAGAGCGGCTGAAATTCCTTTTCGACCGGCGTGTTGCCGCCCGTGCTGACGGCTGCTTTCTTACCCCACAAACTCGTTATCCAATCAAACCAGCCGCCAGCGACGGGTTTGGCGGAAAAATTCGTGTTCAAAGCGATTTGCTTGACCAGAATTTTCATCGGCGAACTGACCGACGAAAATTCCTGTAAAGCGGTGGCGGCGGTATCTTTTTTATACGGTTTGACGCTCACGCCTTTGACGAAATTGCGCCAGTGCTGGGCGTAATCGCGCAGGTAGAATTCTTCGAGTTTGCCGACATCGGTCGTCTGCGCGATGGCGGATTTTCCCTGCTCGCCCATCACCCAATCGTCAACGCCCAATTCGAGAGTTGCGCCGTGAATCGCTATTTTCATCTGCTTGTAACCTTCCAAAGTGTAGGCACCCGGAACGGTGTAAGCACCTTCGATGTAACTGGCGGAAGCGTTGTTTTTGACCAGAATATTTTCGACATTAGTCGGTCCGATTTTTTCGTCAATTTCTTTGGAAATCTCCGCGACTTTACGTTTGTAATACCGCGAAACCGGCGGAAACGCTTTTAATTTGTCGCGCGTCGCTTTGACTAAATTCTGGTCTAAACTGATGCGCGGAAATGTTCCTTCACGGTCAACTTGTTTCGCCCAGAACTCAAGCTGCTGCTGGGCGATCAAATTCAAATCGGACGGGAGTTTCGATTCGCTCACCCAATAATCTTTCAGCGCGTTGGAAATATCGGCGGCGTTTGCTCGCTCTTTATAATCGCCCGACAACATCAGATAAGCCTTGAGCAAATCGTAATTTTTGCCTAGATTTTCTTCTTCCTGCGGAGTCAGTTGATTCGGATTGGTAATCATCGGAGCGGCGGCGAATTTTTTCAATTCGTTCTGCACCCGCGCCACCGTCGGAGCCTTGAAGCGTTGTTCGATGACGGCGAAATAAATCGGCAAAAGGCTTTCCTGATAAACTTTATCGCCCGAATAAAGCCCGAAACCCATATAAAACGGCGCACCGTTCCGGTTGTAATCGTCCATTTTCACCATCGTTTCGCGCAAATTCCCGACCGCATCCATTTCGCGCGATGCCTGTTCGGGAGTTTTTCCGAGCGGACTTTTCCCGCCGTCGGCTTTGACGATGTTCAAAACCTCTTCGCCGCGCACCGTCGCCTCGTCGAGCATTTTGTTGTTGTTGTAAAGCGAAACTCCGGCTAAAGTCAGCAAACTCAAAATTAGCAACGCGCCCAAAGTCGTCAGCACCCAGCCGAGAATCGGCGGACGCTGTTTTTGTTCCTGCATCGTGCGGACTAAATCTTTGTCGCGCAAAATAACGTCGCGGAACAGGCGTTCGGTAAAATAGGTGCTGCCGACGGTTTGCGCCTGGTTCGGTGCCATCGTTTTGCCGCCCTGCGGCATTTGCGGTCGGGCGACGGGCGCGGCGGTAAAATAGAAACCGCGCAAAAACGGGCTTTCGCTGAACGGATTCGGACGAAACAGCGTCGAAACGAACGAACCGATTTTGCGCCGCGCCGAACCGAAATGAAGCGGGAAGTTGAAAATACGCAATTGACGAACTGGCGGAAACGGCGCGGAAAGCCGCATCAGACGGCGTTTCATCAGTGAATCGTGCAGAATTTCATATTCGCCGTCGAACAAAGTTTGCGCGTTGTCGCTCTTTTCAATCGGAATCGTCGCGCCCCAGACGAGATTTTTCGCTTCGCCTTTGGAAGTTGAAAACGAATCGCGGAAACCTTCAATCGAATCGGCGTTCGTAAAAATCAGATAAACCGGAAAACGAACTTTCGTGCGCGTCATCACGTCGTCGAGTCTGGTTCGCAAAACCTTCGCCATCTGCTCGACTTCCTCTTCGCTCGACTGCAAAATTCTCTCCGCGTTCGCCACCAGTAAAAATCCGTCAATCGGTCGTTTTTTGCGATATTTTTTGATGGTTTCAATTAAGCCCGCCCATTCGTCCGCGTCCGCGCCTTCGGCTTGGTAGCGTCCCGCCGTGTCAACGAAAACCGCGTCGCTCGTAACGCGCCAGTCAATGCTCTGCGTCGAGCGCACGAATTTTTGTTCGGATTGCCGCTGGCTCGGCAGATTTTGAAAGTTCAGATTTGAACCCATCACGAGCGACGATTTTCCGGCTTTCGGCGTTCCGGCAACCAAATACCACGGCAGCGAATAAACGGCGTCTTTGCCGACTTCGCCGAGATTCGACGTTTTTAAAAATTGCACGACTTCTTCCGTGCTGTTATTGATGTCGGTGAAATCGCCGGTCGGCGCGACGACTTTCGGGGCTTTGTCGTCGGCTTTTTCATCACCTTTCGCTTCGGCTTCGGCGGCGGCTTTTTCCGCTTTTTTCTTACTGCGGCGATTGATGACGTAGCCGGTGATTAAAGCCAGCGGCATCGTCAGCACAACCAGCGCGATGACGACGATTTTTTGATTATACGAAGCAGTTCCCGCCGGAAGCATCAGGACAATTAGCCCGACAATGCCGTAAAATGACATAAAGCCGCCGATTCCGAACGCAAATTTAAGTTGCTGAATATGCCACGAATTCATAAATTCTTTTGAATACTTTAACGATTGGGGGACAACAAAAATCAATAAAAATGGGCTTGACTGAAACCCGAAAAACTACATCACCAGTTTCGCCATCGTTTCGTTGACGAGTTTCGATGTTATCAAAAACATCACCAGGTAAATAATAAAGGCTAAACCGAGACCGCTTGCCGCGCCGATTTTTGCCCAAACCGGCATTCCTCTTTTTTCGGGCGGCTTCGGCTGGTCGTTCGCCAACCAGTGCGGCGAAAGTTCGGTCGGTTTGATTTTGCCGACTTTGACGAGCGCGTTCGCCGTCTGCTGCATAATCGCCAGCAATTTTTCCTGTTCATAAACGGCGTATCTGCCTTTGAATCCGAGCAGCATTGAATAATAATAAATTTCCACCGCGTCCGCCGTCTGTTCAACCTGCTTGAGCATCGAATTGAGTTTGTCGAAAAACTTATTGCCCGCCAGTTGTTCGCCGAAGTATTCGAGCTGCAAAGGGTTTTTTTCCCACTCGTCTTTGAGCGGAAAATTGTTCGTCAAAATCGTTTCGTCAAAAAACGAAGCGAGCGCGAATTTTGAAACCTGAATAATTTTATGATTAAACCGATAACGCTCGGCGCGTTTTTCAAAATCCGTCAGCAGCGCGGCAACTTTCGGGCGCAAATCGTTAGAAGGCGTAACGATTCCGGCTTTAATTCGTAAAATCAAATCGAAAATCGGCGCGGCAAAAGCGACTAAATCATTTTTGGTTGTTCGTTCACTCATAAATTAGTAGAGAGTAGAGAGTAGGGAGTGGAGAGTAGAAGTCGGTTCAGACTCTCTACTCTCTACTCTCTACTGGTTATGGTTTCACCGCATACATTTCCAGCTTTTCGTCGGGAATTTCGTCCGGCACATAGACGGCGATGACTTTTGAACCCTTGATGCCGTTCCAATATGGTCCGATGGTATCGAGCATAAAGTATCGGAAACCGACGCGAGCCGGAATCGGCGCGGGCGGCGGATTGGCGTGTGTCAAAACTACGCCGGGCAACGCCGAACCGATGACCGTATCAATAACGTCGCGCGAAGCGATTTTGATGACGCGCGGCACGCCTTCGATGAGTTTCGATTCGGGCATCTGGGCGCGAACCGCGAGATAAAATCCGGCTTCTTTAAGCAGTCGGTCGTCTTCGATGCGCCCGACATATAAAGTGTCGCGCGTTTTTTCCAGCGGAATCGGAACGCAGCGGCTCGGAATGACGGTTTCCAATAATTCCTTCAAAATCATCGAAAGACTGTAAAACGTCAAATATAAATCGTCGTGGTCATACTTTACGATGTCGCGCGGATTATGTTCGATGGAAAACGTCATCAACTGCCCGACGAGTTTCACCATTTCCAGATAAAGCCGTTCGGGATGCAGCAGCGGCGAACGGAAAAAATGCGCCATCATCGGAATAGAAGTGTTAATCGTGTGCAAAAGCCAGAAAATCGCTACTTCCGAAGTCGTAAAATCCGCCAGCGAAGCGTTTCGCTGCCGCCTTTGTTCGCCCAAACTCCCGCTTTTCGTATTCAGAATTTCGACCATCTGCCGCAGCATATTGACGAGCCACGCGGAAGAGGCGGTTTTCAGGGTCGCCGGAATAAAATCGTCGGAAATTTTCAGTTGTCCGGTCGGCGTTCGTTCGAGTTCGGCGATTTTGATGGACGTAAAACCGTCGCGCAGTTCGTCGTCGAAAATTATTCGCAGATTGCTTTTGGCGAGTGCCAGCGGTTGTTCGTTCGTGCCGCTGGTTTCGTCTTTGACGAGTGCGCCTTCCTGTAAAAATCGCAGATTGATGCTGGCTTTCGCGCCGTTCGCCTGAAAATTCGCCTCGCCGAATTTCTTCGCCGGAATCGCCAGGTGAACGCCGAGTTTTTCCGCTTCCGGCTGAAAATGGTCGCCGACGGGTCGCAAATCGGGAACCGATTCGGTATCCGGGACATTGATCACCAAACCGTCCGGCAGAACGGCGTGGCAATTGGTCAATTGAAAATTACCGTTGGCGATGGCTTCACGGTTTATCTGCAAATCAAGCACACCGTATTCAAACGGCAAAACCGAACGGACGCGCGAATTGACGAGTTCTTCGTAATAATTATCCCATTGCTGAAAATGATGCGGCGTTAAAAGCATTCCTTCATTCCAGACAATTTTGCGATATTTGCTCATAATTGATTGAGAAGTATAGTAAATCGGAAAGCGTAAATAGTAAAATTATTAACTATTAAAACTCGTTCTGCCGAATAATATTTTTTTGGGAAGTCTGCTTTTCAAAAACGGTTGTAAAAATTGATAGATACTATGCTATCTCTATCTTGGAAAACTGTAAAGTATTTTACAACTTATGTGAATCAGTAATAGAAAATTATTTTTCTTAAACCCAGCCGCGGGCTTCAGCGCGTGGTCGGCGCAACAAAGAATGAACAGGGCGTTTTAACGTTCTTGTTCATCGTTTGAGCATCGGCGGCGCAAGCCTTTTTCGAGAAAGACTTTAAAACGCCCTTTGGTTTTAATGCAACTCGCACCACGCGCCGAAGCACGCGGCTAGAGTTTTGTAATTTAAGTTTTGACAATTAAATTTGGTCAACCATTTGGAGTTGCGTCCTCAGGTGTCGTTTTTCACCGCGCCGAACGTCGTCTGAAGGCGGAACTGCGAACTTTAAAGACTCAAATTAGAAAGCACTAGAAATTTTATATGAACTTTTCCGAAACTTTACGCTGACGACTTTAGACACCATTTCTCGCCGGGATTTTTAGCGTTTATGCCGAAAGAATTTTTCGTCATTATCTTGAATACGCAGTTTGCATTAATTTTTTACGGACGGCGGAAATTTTTTGAAAGGGCAGATAAAACGGACAGTTAAATTTACGTTTGAGATTATTTTTTATCGAAACGCTTCAGAAAGTCGGGTGATTTTTGCCGCAGGGTAATCCAACTTTCAAAGATTTGCGGCGTTTGCAGCCAGATGGTGAACCATTCGGCGATTTCCGCTTTTTCGGCGCGTTTGGCGGGCGAAACTTTTTCGTTTTTGGCAATCATCTGAGCGCGGCTTTTGCCTTTCAGGGCGACGTCGCGCATCAGGCGCAGACCTTCGCGGTCGTTTTCGGCGGTGAATTTTTTCCGCAGATTTTCCAGACGGCGCAGGGAGGCGAGGGTTTGCCCGAAGTCGGCGAATTTCAAGACGTTGCGAAACATCGCGTCATACGGCGATTCGGTGCGGCGCACGACATCGAGTTCCATAATTTCGGCGTGGCGCAGTTCCGCGCCTTCGTCGGCGAGCAGCCGCGCAATTATCATCGGCGATTCGACGGCACTCGCGCCGAATTTTTCGCCGATAACCGTTTCAATCGCTTCAATTTCCCGTTTGCCGATTGATTCGCAGTCGAGCTTTTCCCAAACTTCAATGATTAAATCGGTTTTCGTGCGAGATTGCCACATTTGTTTCAATTACGAATTACGAATTTCAAATTACGAATGATAAGCAGGTGAGTATAAATTTTGCGACATTTTTCGGCGTGTTCTGAGTTCAAACTTTAGTTTGTTTTCCGCCGCGCTGCGCTGGCGGCAACACGCTCAAGCGTGAACTCAGAGCTTTTCAAAATACCCCAAAACTTTTACTCACCTGCATAATTGCAACGAATTTATCATTCGTAATTCGTAATTTGAAATTCGTAATTGCTTATCAGTTCCGTTGATGAATGGTCTTTCGGGTCGCCGACGATTGCCGTCTGTCCGCCGTATTCTTTGACGATGGCGCGTTCGGGAACGGTTTCGACGGTATAATCCGTGCCTTTGGCGTGAAAATCCGGGCGCACGGCGCGGAGCAACTCGGCGACCGTCGGTTCGGGGAAAATCGTTACATAATCAACGAATCGCAGCGCGGAAATGATTTCGGCGCGTTCGTCTTCGGGAATCAGCGGACGATTTTCGCCCTTCAGTTTTTTGACTTGTTCATCGGAATTGACGGCAACGATTAAGCAGTCGCCCAACTGTTTCGCGCCCGCTAAATAGCGAATGTGTCCGACGTGAAAAAAGTCGAAACAGCCGTTTGCCAGCACGATTTTTTTGCCGCTCTGCCGTTCAATGGCGACGCGAGCAGTTAATCGCAGGCGTTCTAAAATCGGCGCGAAAAAAATTGCTGCATTCATAAGCCGGTGTTTGTTTGATGTTCGGAATTGACGGTTTTCAGCGACGCGAACAATTCGTCCAACCCGACCGAAGCCGTGCCTTTTTTCATTACGACGATGC
Organism: Pyrinomonadaceae bacterium; assembly: GCA_026786155.1. Taxonomy (GTDB): domain Bacteria; phylum Acidobacteriota; class Blastocatellia; order Pyrinomonadales; family Pyrinomonadaceae. The sequence continues at coordinate 12,417 of JAJAYR010000292.1, read as the reverse complement.
CGCCCGCGTGATTTGCGATTCGCGCCGCGTCCGCGAAATCTAATCCCGAAGCCAAAGCCAGCGCGTAGGCGGCGATGACCGTATCGCCCGCGCCGGTTACGTCAACCGGCTCTTCTGAACCGACGGCTTTTAAATGCCGCGGCGATTTGTTTTTTTCAATCAAAAGCATTCCCTGATTGCCGCGCGTTATCAGCAACGCTTCGTAACCGAGGTTTTCGCAGAGTTTAACACAGTCTGCTTCGGTAAAATTCGCGCCGAGAATTTGCTCGACTTCATCCTGATTCGGCGTGGCGGTCGTCACGCCGGGAAAATTTCGTAAATTAAAACGCGAATCAACCAGCAGCGGAATTTTATTGGCGGCGGCGATTTGTTTGGCGATTTCCGCTAACTCGCCGTTTGCCGCACCGTAATTGTAATCGGAAATAATAATCGCGTCGGCATCGTTCGCGGCAGACGCGAAATTTTCCTTTAATTTGTTTTGTAAATCGGCATCAATCGGTTCCGTATTTTCGTAGTCAATGCGAATTACCTGTTGGCGCGGCGCGTAATGCTGACCGGCGAGAACGCGGACTTTAGTCGTCGTGCGATGTTTCGCGCTGCGAATCGTGTAATCGCAATTGACCTTCGATTCCCGAAGTCTGCCTAAAAGCGCGTCGCCATTTGCATCTTCGCCGACGATGCCGATCAAAACCGCTTCGCCGCCGAGCGTCGCCACGTTGACCGCCGCGTTTGCCGCGCCGCCCGCCAGCGTTTCGGTTTCGTCGTGTTTGAGAATAAAAACCGGAGCCTCGCGCGAAACGCGCATAATCGTGCCGCGCAGAAATTGGTCGGCGACCAAATCACCGACGATGACAATTTTCTTTTTCGGGAAATTTTCGCGGATTGTGTCGGAAAGATTTATCATCGAGACAACAGATTATTACAAAACCGGCAATAAACAAAAAGGTTGAAGACTTTTGAAATCTTCAACCTTTTTTTAATCGTTAACCTTTCAGATAAAAATTAATGTGTGTCGTAGCTGGCAATCGGAAAATCGTTCGTCGTTCCCCATTGGAAAACTCCCAGAGCATTGGCGGAGCCGCTTCGCAGCCAGTAAAAAGTGCCGTTGTTCGCGTCGCGCCACACGGCAACATCGGTTTTGCCGTCGCCGTCGTAGTCGGCTTGCGTGTTCAAATCCGAGCCGGTCGCGCCGAACGCAAATGCCTGAAGCGCACCGTTTGAACTGTTGCGAATATACCAGGTAAGCGCGGAATTAGTCGTCGCTCCTTCACGAACTACCGCGATGTCGGTTTTGTTATCGCCGTCATAATCGCCCGGCACGACCATATCGCTGCCGATTCCCCAGGGAATAACTGAAAGACTATTATTAGAAGATTGAAGGATATAAAAAATTGCCTGAGCGGTCGGAGTAGTTCCGGGACGCTGCACGGCGAAATCAATTTTTAAGTCGCCGTCATAATCGCCCGGCGTGGCGTAATCGGTTTCCGCCCCGAACTGCGCGGCGAGCAGTGTGCCGGTCGTGCTTCGCAAAACATACCACGTCATCACGCCGCCGCTGCGGCGAATAACCGCCTGGTCAGTTTTAGCGTCGCCGTCGAAATCTCTGGCAACCGGCTCATCGCCGCTGGCACCGAAAGCGACACCGCTGAAAGTATTGTTTGAACTATTGATGCGATACCAAACTCCGTCCGTATCGCGCCAGACGCAAATGTCCGATTTGCCGTCGCCGTCATAGTCGCCCGGCGTTTGGTAGTCGGTATTGGAAGAACCGAACGCCTGCGAAATGCTTACGCCGCTGCTTCCTCTGATATACCAAACATTATTGCTCGGTCGAAAAACCGAAAAATCGGCTCGGTTATCGTTGTCAAAGTCGAGGGCTTTTCGCAGACTGAGCTGGGCGGAAGCCGAAACGACCAGAAGTAAAACACAAGCGAAAACGACACTAATTTTACCGCTTTTGGTTAGAATGCTATTCATCTTTTTATATCCTTATTTCTTCAAAAAATTGTTACTAGAAGGTATTAGTCAAAAATTTATGCCAAACGAGTCAGAAAGTCAAATATACTCTCAAAAAACATTGAACGCAAGAAAGTTTTTCATCAAAACTTTAGTTGCTAAATAGTCCGTAAATTAAATTTTTGAGTGTTCAGAGTTCAAACTTTAGTTTGCATTCCGCCGCGCTGCGCTGGCGGCAACACGCTCAAGCGTGAACTCTAAACGCTTGTCGAAATACCAAAAAACTTAATTTCCAGACTACTAAACAGGTAAGCAGAAGTTTTGAGGTATTTTGAAAAGTTCTGAGTTCAAACTTCAGTTTGTCCGCCAGCGAAGCGCGGCGGAAACACGCTGAAGCGTGAACTCAGAACAGCGGGAAAATTCGCAAAACTTCTGCTCGCCTGCTTATTTCATCGCTCCGACGGCGATTCTGCCGGTGTAATCAATCCGGTGAAGATATATTTTTCGATTTTGTTCGGTAAAGTATTCGTCAACCGCTTTTCTCGCACCCTGCCAATGTCCGTAATCGTCAATAATCAAAACGCCTTCGGGCGCGAGTTGCGGATACAAATGAACCAATTCGTGTTTGGTTGATTCATACCAATCGGTGTCGAGCCGCAGCAGCGAAAGATTTTCAGGCAAAGTCTGCGGAATCGTGTCTTCAACTTTTCCTTTGACGAAATGAATTTTTTCTTTCGGATAGCCGGTCGAAAGAATATTCCGCCGCACGTCTTCGATGTCGGCGTAGCACTATTTTTCCGTTTCCCGTTCCATTTGCGCCTGCGCCACTACGCCGTCGAAACTTTTATCGAACTCGGTCACCGCGGGCATTCCCTCGAAAGTATCGTAGAGAAACAAATTGCGGCTCGTGTCGTTTCGCGCGAGCAGCGTCAAAGCGACGGTCATCATACTGCCGCCGCGCCACACGCCGCACTCGGCAATATCGCCGGAAATTTTATTGTCCGTAATATAAGAAACGGCATTTATCAAACAAACGATGCGCTCGATGCCGGTCATCGTGTATGGCTTGACCGCCGCCACGATTTTCCGTTCCGCGTCGGAAAGGTCAGAGAAATGTTCAAAATCCACGCCGTTTGAAGAATCGTGCCGAACCAAATCGAAGCCGAAACGGTTAAAGGCTTTTTTGAGTAGTGCTTTCATAAGGGAAACCATAAACATTTCCGGTTTCAATTAAAAGCCCGACTCAACCGATTTGGAAAGTTAGACGCGCTAAATTTCATAAAAGTTTGAACGGACGGAAAAAAAAGCGAAAAATTATTGACCTAAAATCGTATTGGCGGGAATTTTCATCTGCGAATTTCCCCAGCCGAAAGCCGAAAAACCGTTTGAACTCGATTGAACATAAAATATGCCCGCGTCATTCGGATTGGTGTTCGGTCGCCAGACGGCGAAATCAGATTTACCGTCGCCGTCGTAATCGCCCGGTGTCGGCAAATCGCCCGTCGTGCCGAACGCCGCCGCTCTGAAACTGCCGTTTGAACTTTGCAGATAATACCAGATGCCGTTTGACGGTCGGAAAACGGCAATGTCGGTTTTGCCGTCGCCGTCGTAATCGGCGGGAACTAATTTATCGGTTGAAACGCCGAACTGAATCGCCCCGTAATTGATTGCCGGATTCGGCGATGTGTACCAAGTGCTGTTTGACGGGCGATAAACGGCTAAATCGGCTTTGCCGTCGCCGTCAAAATCGCCGCGCAGCGGTTTGTCCGTCGCCGTTCCGAAGTTCACGCCGCGAAAACCACTCGTCGAGCCGTAAATATACCAGAAAAGATTGCCGCTCTGGGCGCGGCTGACGGCAAAATCGGCTTTGCCGTCGCCGTCGAAATCCTGCGAAATATTCGGATTATCGCCGGTTTGCCCGAATTGAAATCCCTGCACGGTGTTCGTTCCGCTTCTGAAAACGTAGAAAGTTCCGGTGGAGTTGCGCCACACGGCGACATCGGTTTTGCCGTCGCCGTCAAAATCGTTCGGAACGGGAATGTCGTCGCTGAACGACCCGAAACTAACCGGCGAATAGCCCGCCGTGCTGCGCTGATTGTGCCAGACCATCGCGCCGTTATTGTTTTGAATCGCGGAAAAATCGGTTCGCCGGTCGCCGTCGAAATCCAAAACCGTCTGTCTCGCTAAAAAAGGCGTTCCCTGCGTAACGGTAAAAGTTTGATTGCCAATCGTGATAATTCCGCTGCGCTGCATATCGGGCAGATTATTCGTTTGAACGGTAAAATTGACCGCTCCGCTGCCGCTGCCCGGATTGCCGCCGGTAACTGTCATCCAACTGACGTTGCTCGTCGCCGAAAAATCGCAATTGGTCGGCGCGGCGACATTGAGCGAATAACTTCCGCCGGAATTGGCAGCGGTCAGCGCGGTTTGCGAAAGATTAAAATTGCAGACGGTTTGATTTAGTAAAGCCCGTGAAACATTCAAGCGTCCGCCGGTTTTGACGAGTCCGTTCCATTGCGAAAGCACGTCAACCGAATTCATCAAAGTCGCTTTCAAAGACGCGGGCGAAAGATTCGGATTGTAAGCCGAAAGCAGTGCCGCCGCGCCCGCCACGTGCGGAGTCGCCATCGAAGTTCCGCTCAGACTCGCGTAGCTCGCGTCCGAACCGTTATAAGTGCTTAAAACGCCGGAGCCGGGCGCGGCGAGGTCAACGCTCGTCGCGCCGAAATTTGAAAAGCCGGAACGCGCGTCCGTCGAAGTCGAAGACGCCACCGCCAAAACGCTCGGACTCGTATAACTCGCCGGATAAGCCGGAAATGTTTCGATATTTCGATTATCGTTGCCCGCCGCGAAGACATTCAAGATTCCGGCGTTGCCCATCGCGTCGAGCGCGTCCTTGGTCGCCTGGTCGTAACCGCAAGCCTCGCCGCAGCCGCCGTAGGAATTATTGGTAACGCGAATGTTCACGCCGCGATTTTTCATCATTCGGATGTAATTATAAGCGTTGACGAGCATCGCCGAAGTCGAATCGCCGCCGTTCGGACTGTAAATTTTAACCGCCATAATTTTGACGTTCCAATTAACGCCGACCACGCCTCTGGCGTTATTGCCGACCGCGCCGATTGTTCCGGCAGTATGCGTTCCGTGTCCGCCCGCGTCGTCAATCGGATTTGAATCGTTGTAGAAAAAATCCCAGCCGCGCACGTCGTCAATAAATCCGTTGCCGTCGTCGTCCAAGCCGTTTCCGGCGACTTCGCCCGGATTCGCCCACGAATTAGCGGCGAGGTCTTCGTGCGTGTAGCGCAATCCCGTATCAATATCGGCGACTACGACGTTCGGGCTGCCGGTCGTCAAATCCCAAGCCAGCGGCGCGGAAATGCTTCTCAGTCCATACATTCCATTTTCGGGAAATCGCGTATCGTTCGGCGTGGCGAGCAAGTGATAATAATAATTCGGCTGAACAGTTTCAACATCTTCAAAAGCCGCGTAACGCGCCGTCGCCGTTTCAACCGAAAATCCGTCGGCGATTTTAACGCGCTGCCAGCCGAGGTCGGGAAATTCTTCCAGCACGACCGAATTCAACCGCGAATTAACCGTCAGAGCCGTCCGGGAAGCCGTGCCGCTTTTAAATTTAACGAGCAATTCACCTTTGGCGTAGACTTCGGTTTTTTGCTGTCCAAACGAAAAATTCGCCGAAAGCGAAACGGTGAACAAGAAACCTAAAACGAATTTGACGGCTTTCATCATTAAATAAACCTCACGGAAATCGGATTGAAAATTGATTTTGTTATTGTATGCTTTTCGATAATCGGAAACAAACGGTTGACGGTGAGAAGTCGAATTTTTAATTGTTTGTTCGTTAAAAAGTGGGGCGGCTAGTGGGAGTCGAACCCACGACATTCGGCACCACAAGCCGACGTTCTAACCACTGAACTATAGCCGCCATAAATCAAAGAAGCGAAAGATAATCTTCGCACAAACTTTTGATTATTTCAAATAAAAATGCCCCCGGCACGACTTGAACGTGCGACCCACAGCTTAGCTTACCTCACTTGGTTTCCCAAGCCTTATTTTCCGAAGAAAATAAGTTGAAAGTCTGGACTATATCTTAGACATTTCAGTCTGAGTGCGTATAGTCTCTACGGATCGATTTTGAACGAATTCAAAAAATTCCCTCGGTGTTGTCATAGGATTTTTTGCAAAATCCCTTAGATATTCACCGATACAGCACTCTCCACTGGGCGAGTTACTAATTCCCCGCACAGGCTCCTTCATTTAAAGGCTGTTGCTCTATCCAACTGAGCTACGGGAGCATAAAAAGAACGAATGAAAATCTTAGCGATTGAATTCGGTTAAGTCAAACTGGCGTATCTTGAGCAATTTTCTCATTCGTGATGCCGAGCATCTGCTCGAAAACCTCGGTTAAGTTGAGTTCGCTCGTATCAATGACGACGGCATCTGCGGCGATTTGCAAAGGTGAATCTTCGCGTGAAACATCGCGTTCGTCGCGTTGATTTATTTCCGCCAGCGTGCGCTCGTAAGTCGTCGCCGTTCCTTTTTCCGAATCTTCCGTGTAACGCCGCACGGCTCGCGCTTCGGGTTTCGCCGTGAGAAAAAACTTGAGGTCGGCGTTCGGAAAAACGACCGTCCCGATGTCGCGCCCGTCAAGAACCGCGCCGGTGGCGGAATTTTGTCCGAGCGTTCTTTGATGTTCGACCAAAATCCGGCGAACTTCCGAAACGGTCGAAACGATTGACGCGGCTTGCCCGACTTCATTGGTGCGAATCTCCGCCGAAACATTGCGCCCGTCAAGAAAAATCCGCAAATCTTCCGGCTCGCCGACGAGTTCAATTTTAGAATTCCGCGCGATGGCGGCGACTCGCGCTTTATCTTCAAAACTCGCGTTCGTTTCCAACACCGCCAGCCCGACGGCGCGATACATCGCGCCCGTGTCGAGATACAGCAGATTGAAATTTTTAGCCAACATTTTGCCGAGCGTGGATTTGCCCGCGCCCGAAGGTCCGTCAATGGCGATTATCATCGGTGGTCAGTAGTCAGTAGTCAGTAGTCAGTCGAAAAATCGCTGCGAATTAATGACTAATGACAACGGACAAAGTTTTTAATAGCGTTTCCGAAAATGTTATAATACGTAATCATTCTAATCGAAATTTTAGACGCAGCAAAAAACTCGATGCAAGTTTTTAGTTTTGCATCGAGTTTTCCCGGTTGGGTTGGAAAATGTTTTAGGGCTTCGTTTTTCTAAAAACTTTTATCGCCCGGTCAGGATAATCCGTGATGATTCCGTCCAGGTCGAATTTTTTCATCATCTCCAGGTCGGCGATTTCGTTGACCGTCCACGGCACGATTTTCATTTTACGTTCGCGGCAGAAAGCAACCGTCGCTTCGTCAACCAGCGAGAAATGCGGGCTGTATGCGTCGGGCTGAAAGCCGAGCGCGGCGAGATTTTTTTCGATGCCGTCTTTGTTCATCACTAAAAGAGCCAGCGGCAATTTAACGGGAAGTTTTCTGAGTTCTTGAAGCGGGCGCACATCGAACGATTGAACTATCACATTCTTCTGCATTTTATTCGCCAGAATTTCGTCGTAAATCATTTTGGCGAAAATCGAAACGACCGGGTGATAGACGTTATCGCCCGCCGGATTCGATTTTATTTCGATGTTGTATCTGACCGGCTTCAGTTTATTTTGACGAATATATTTTTGAACTTCGCCGAAAACATCTTTCAGAAGCGGTTTGAAAACCTTCATTTTTTGCTGTTCGGGAAAGCCTCTGTTGCCCGAACTCCCGACATCGTAAAGTTTGATTTCGGCATAATTCATTTTGTAGATGTTAAATTCCTTTTCTTTAGCTTCGGGAATCGGTTTGCCGTTTTTGTCCGTCGAAATAACCGACGAAAACCACGGCTCGTGAGAAACGACGATTTGATTGTCGCGGCTGATAACCACGTCCAATTCCAAAGTATCAACGCCCAACTCCAGGGCTTTTAGAAAAGAAGGAATCGTATTTTCGGGAACGTATCCGCGGGCGCCGCGATGTCCTTCGATGTCGAAATTTTTCACGGTTTGGGCGAATGTGTTAATTGAAAGTAAAAATAACGCGCAAAAAAGTAGTTTTTTCATAGCTTAAAGTTTTTGGAGGCGGAAACGATTGACAATCGTTTCCGCCGGTGAATTTAGAAATACAGTTTCAAGGCAAATTGAATTTGCCGCGCCGGAAACGTGCTGCTGATGTTTCCGAAGGCGTTGTTGTTAATATCCGGGTTGGCGGCTTGGAAATTCGTTTTATTAAACAGATTAAAGAATTCGGCGCGAAACTCGATGCGCGTTTCTTCGTTAATCGGCAATCTGAATTGTTTATGCACGCCCAAATCGAAGTTAAAATAATTGTCGCTGCGGGCGATGTTGCGTCCGGCGTTGCCAAACGGCGCGGTGGCGGGCGGAGTCGTCAAACACGACCGAATAAAATAGCCGGTCGTCGGATTCGGACGATTTTCACGATTGGTCGGGTCGCAGACGACATTTGGACGAAGTGCCACGCCGCCCAAAAATGACGGCAGATTATTTGTTACGGGCGACGGTCCATAACGGAAATTTATCGGCTGCCCGCTCGTCATCGTGTTGATGCCGGTCAAAGTCCAGCCGCCGATAAAACCGTCGAGAATCGGATTCATATTATCGCCGAAAAAGCGTCCGCGTCCGACGGGCAAATCGTAGACGAAACTCGTCGTATTATTAAACGGCTGGTCGTAAGCTCCGATTCTTCTGTCGCTTTGAATATCATAAACATTTTGCGGCGTGCCGGTGTTGCCGTTCGGCTCTTCCAAAACCTGCGAGGCATTATCCAACGCTTTTGAAAAAGTGAACGAATTGAGCAAATAAAATCCTTGGCTGAAGCGGCGTTCGAGTTTGACTTGCAGTGCGTTGTAATTTGAAAAACCTTCGGGCAGCACGGCGGAAATCGAGCCGAAACCGGCAATCGGACGACGCGCCTGCAAAGTTCCCTGCACGTTCTCGCCCGGAAGCGGCACACGCGCCTGATTCAAATCGCCTAAAATGACCAAATCCTTCGCCCGATTGCCGACGTAAGCCACGTCCAGCACGAAATTAAAGGGAATTTCCTGTTGAATCGAAACCTGATAATTTTGAATGCTCGAAGTCGGCGAATCGCGCGGAATATAAAGCGTGACGTTGTTGGGCAATCCGGCGGTCGGATAACCCGTCTGCGTCGGGCGAAAACAATTGGCAATGTTATTTCCGGTGCAAACCGGCAGCGTCGTCGTTACGCCGCCCGCCGCGACGAACGGGCTTTGCGAAACGGCGGCGCGGGTGATAAACGGGAAATTCGTTCCCAAAATGTTCGCGCTGCCCAAACGATTGAGGAAAACATAACCCAAACCGTAACCGCCGCGAATCACGGTTTTCTCGAAGATATTATAAGCAAATCCGAGTCGCGGTCCGAAATTATTGTAATCGGGGTCAACCAGACCGCGGTCGTAAAGCGAACCGTCTTTCGCCAAAAGAATCGAATTCGTCGTCGGGTCGTAATTCGACAGACGATTGTTCGCTTCGTAATATGGCGTGCCGAATTCGTAACGCAGACCGAGATTGAGCGTCAGTTTCCGGTTGACTTTGAAATCGTCCTGCACGTAGGCGAAATGAAAACGCTGGCGCATCTGCGCGACGGTCAGATTTGCCAATTCATATTGATTTCTCAAACCGAAGAAAAAGTCGGCGAGATTATAAAGATTGTTTGCCGCCGGAGTGGGCGAGCCGGTCGGCTGACTTCGGCTGAACTGCCCGCTGTAGGTGTCGAGTCCCAAAAGCGGATTGGTGTCCTGAACAGCCGTGTTAATGGCGAGATATTCGTAGCCGACTTTCAAACTGTGGCTGCCGAGCGCGAAACCGTAACTGGCGCGGAGGTCGGTATTCGTCGGATTTTGATATTGCGGATTGGTCGCCTGTCGTCCGAGCTGCGTAAATCCGCTAATGGTTTGCGTCGTCAAACCGCCGTTAATTTCCGGGTCGTTCGGCAAGCCGGTAATGCCGTAAAGTTCCTGCACGCTCTGTCCGCCGGTCAGCGGCGGTCGTTTTCCGGCATCAATTACCGAGCGTGAAAGACGCACGTCCAAAACCGACGCATTTTCAAAAGCCTGCGTCGCCCCGACGACGAATTGTTTGTTAATAATATCCACGAAACCGTTTTGATTGCTGCCCGAAGGTCCCGGAATATTCGGAGCTTCAAAAGCGTTCGATTGGCGGTAACTCCAGCGTCCGAAAATGCTGAAACTGTCGTTAAAATTATGGTCTAGGCGGACATTATATTTATCGTTGAAGTTGCGATTCAACACCGCTTCCTGATAATTATTTCCCGGAACCAGAGTTGAATTCGGAGACGGCAGTTCGCTCAAAACTTTTCTTGCAAACGGCGTGATGGCGGAAAGCGGCACTTGCCCGTTGGTGTAAATTGCGCCCGTCAGCGGATTGCGAATCGGCTGCAAAACGCCGCTGGCGTTTCTGATATTAAGAATGCCCTGTCTTTCGTCGAGCGTCGGAATTCTGGAAAAAACGAGGTTTTTCTGCACCTGCCGGAAACCTTCGTAATCGCCGAAGAAAAATGTCCGGTCTTTGATAATCGGACCGCCGAACGTAAAGCCGAATTGATTGCGAATCAAAGGCGGTTTCACGCCGCCGGTCGGTTTGAAAAATCCGACGGCGTTTAAAACCGTATTGCGGTGAAATTCCCACGCCGCGCCGTGAAATTCATTCGTGCCGCTGCGATACGAAGCGTTGATAACCGCACCGCCGCTGCGTCCGAACTCCGCGCTGTAAGTATTCGTCTGCACTTTAAACTCGGCAACCGCGTCGGGCGACACTTGCACGACTTGACTCGAAAAACTCTGGTTGCTCGTGCCGTAGGCGTTGTTGTCAATGCCGTCGAGCAGAAAATTATTAAACGTCGCCCGCAAGCCGTTGACGTTAAAGGCGGCTTCGCGTCCGCCGCCGCCGATGTTGCTGTTGGTGTTCGATTCACGCACGCCGGGCGAGAGCAAAACGAGATTCGCGTAAGAACGACCGTTGAGCGGCAGCGTAACGATTTGTCTGCGCTGAACAACAACGCCGATTTCGCTCGAATCGGTTTGCAGAGGATTTGCCGCGTCGGTAACGACGACCGTTTCAGTCGCCGACGCGATTTGCAAAGTCAAATCAACCCGCTGACGCGCATTGACCGTAACATTAACCCGGTCGGCGAGCGTCCGGTCAAATCCCTCGGCTTCGACGATAACCTGATAATTCCCGATTTTGACGTTGACGAATTGATAATCGCCGTTCTCGTCGGTCGTTGTTGTCTGCGTAATTTCAGTGGCGATGTTTTTCAAAGTAACGGCGGCGTTTTGAACCGCCGCCTCGTTGGCATCGCGCACCGAACCGAGAACGGTCGCGGTTTCAAATTGGGCGAAAGCCGCGCCGTTAAATAAACATATCGTAAAAAATACGGTTGAAAGACAAAACAATAAATTTGATAGCCAAATATTTCTATTCATAAAAATGTCCTCTAAAATCTCCTAATTTTTGATTGGGCGAAATTTAATTCTGTGGAAGCGGCGAACTTCAGTTCGGTTCAAGTTTGAACCGGAGCAAAATTCGCCGCTTTTTAAATTCAAGGACAGTTTATTTAGTGAATGTAGAAAAGAAGTTAAGAATAGGTTTCGTCAAAGTTAAATAATCGAGGATAAAATCTGCAATGTTTTTTCAACGTCTTTTCGTGAAACGTCGTAATGCGTAACCATCCGAATCGCCGCGCCGAACGGAATCGCTAAAATTCCAGCTTCTTTTAATTCGGCGCAGATTTCGGCGGAAGTTTTGCCGGTTGCGGAAACGTCGAAAATTACGATATTCGTCCGCACTCGTTCCGCGTCAATGGAAACGCCTTTCAGATTCGCCGCGCCTTCCGCCAAACGCCGTGCGTTTTCGTGGTCAATGGGCAGACGCTTCGGCGATTCTTCAAGCGCAATCAAACCGGCGGCGGCGAGAATTCCGACTTGCCGCATTCCGCCGCCCAAGCGTTTGCGCCAAATTCGGGCTTCCGCGATAAAATCTTTCGCGCCCAAAAGCATCGAACCGATTGGCGCACCCAAACCTTTCGACAAACAAAACTGCACCGAATTCACCGCTTTAGTCAGTTCGGCGACCGATTCGTTCAAAGCCGCCGAAGCGTTAAAAATTCTCGCGCCGTCCAAGTGAACGGGTAAATTCAGTTTATGCGCGTTATCGCAAATTTCCCGTGTTTGTGCCGCGCTCAGCACGCTGCCGCCGCCGAAATTATGCGTGTTTTCCAGACAAATCAAACCCGTCGGACAAGCGTAATACGGTTGATTAATGTGCAGAGCCGATTCGATTTCCGCCCACGTCAGCATTGCGTTATCGCCCGCGGCGCGAACGG
>JAJAYR010000291.1 GCA_026786155.1 Pyrinomonadaceae bacterium | reverse complement strand
GCGCCGGATTCGTGTCAAATTTTTCCTTGCAAACCGGCGAGCAGAAATAATAAGTTTCGCCGCCAAATTCACTCTTTCCCGCCGCTTTTCCCGCATCTATCGTCATCCCGCACACCGGGTCTTTAATTTTTGTTGAAACCGTCATATTCCCTCCTTGTTCCGTCTGCTCGCGTCCTGTTTCACGTAAAAAACAACAATCTCCAATAACGATTATTGCCTTACGCTATTTCTTCACTTATGCGTCTACACTTCGCCTGAAGCTAAGCGGCTGAGTAACCGGCATCATCCAAAGCCGCGACGATTTCCCCGCGCGAAACCATTTCGCCGTGTTTGACCGTGACCTTTTTAGTCGCTACGTCAACGTCCACTTCGGACACGCCCTCGACATTGCCAAGGGCTTTTTTGATTGAACTCGCGCAACCGCCGCAGACGATTTCCGGCGCGGTTACTGTTGTTGTTTGTGTGTCGTTTGCTGCATTCGTGGTCATTTTTTCTTTCCTCACTTTTGTTTATTTTCGATTTCTTTTCGGCGCGACACGCGGCGGAGCGGGCGGCGGATTTTCGATTTCCGACGCTTCAATCAGCCCGCAAATGTGTCCGGGCGCACGCCCGGCTTTATCCCAGTCTTCGAGCGTCTGCGCCAACTCTTTTCGGTAACGCCGCATTTCGCGCATTCGCTCGTCGAGTTCCGTCAAACGGCGGCGGACGATCTCGCGCACATCATCGCACGGACTCGCGTCGCTTGAAGCGTCCTTGATAATTCGCCCAATTTCATCGAGGGAAAATCCGAGCGTCTGCGCCTTTTTGATAAAGCCGAGCCGCTCCAGCACGCCTTCGTCGTAGAGCCGATAGCCGCTCGACGAGCGCACAGGTTTTCCCAACAGCCCGCTCCGCTCGTAAAAACGCAGGGCTTCGATGCCGATGCCGGACGCTTGCGACACTTCGCCGATTTTCAAACTCGAACGCGGCACAATCGTTTTTTCAGAATAATTTTGTCTTCTCGCCCTTTCCATCATTTCTTCACCAAAACTAAAACTTTCGTTTGATTTTGTGATAACCGATACTGATTGCAAAATCGGTTATCACTTTCGCTGATATTTAGTCAGACGCTTTTTCCATCGTTTTGCCGCAGCAGCAACGCGGTTGTTCCTGTCCTTTACAAGTTGCCGGCGCGCCTTTCGTCACCGTGATTTCACAGCCGCAGTTTGCGTCCGGGCAACGATAAACTTCACCTTCTCGTAATGCCATTTGTTATTTTCCTCCTTTTAAATTCGTAACTCAATTTTGAGTATACAATAAAAGGATAAACCCTGTAGTCGTTTATAGAGTCAAGTGTAAATCCGGTAATTTTCAGACTCAACCCGAAAAAGTAAATGACGACGAGTAGATATTTCGAGAATTATAGAACGATTTTCAGACGGAATACTTTACTCGGTAATCGGTGCCAGTAAAAACGCGGCGGCAAAAATTTACAAAAAGAAAGGCAAGTGTCAATCGAAATTATCGATTGACACTCGCCTTTTTTTCTGTTGCTAAAGAGTGACGGTTATAAAATGCCGTCAACTTCAAATTATTTGATCATCTCAATTAATGGTCGTGATCGTCATCATCATTATTGTTGCGGCGGCGATTGTCGTAATATGGGTCGTAATTGTTATTCCGCTCGTTACGCTGATGACGCTTTATCTGCCGCTTTTCCTGTTTTTGATGCTGACGAACTTCGCGGCTGTTGCCGTAATAATCCCGTTCATCGCGTTGATGATGTTTAAGTTCGCGCTTTTCCTGTTTGCGATGGCGTTTGTCGCCGCGCTGGTTTTGGTTGTAATATCTGTCGTCCTGTTGATTATAATACGGGTCATAGCTTTGGGCGTTTGCCGTCGCGCTCATTCCGAGCAGCAAAAACGCGCCGAAAATTCCCGCCATTGCAATGCGTTTCAAAGATTTATTTTTCAAATTCATAACTAAACTCCTTTGTATTTATTGTCTCAAATCAAGACAATCATTTTGAAGTAAATTTTCCGGCGAGAAATCTGCGTTTGCTCAATTATAATGTCGGATTAAACCGTTTCACGCCGCCTTATGCAAAATAGTAGTCGCAAAGGCTATGCCAAAGTTGATTCGGATTAGTAACCGCTTTCTGAGTGCTTATTAAAAAGTGAAAAACGGATAATAGATACCAAATCGCATATTGGTATCCTATATCCGCAAATCTAAGATAACGGTTCTTTTTTGAGACCGATTAACTTGCTTTGAAGCCGCGAGCGGATAACAAACTTTTGACAGTTTCACACCCGCAGCAAGTTTAGCTTGACCGTTCTCGTTTTAATTTGTGAACCGCCCGAAACATTTTTGCCTATGAACTTTTCGGCGTTGGCGACGGCGACGGGCGACGCGGCGGCGAACTCGAATGCCAGTGAACAATTACCCATTTGCCTTTCCGTTTTTCCAGAACCGCCGTGCCGAGTCCGCCGCTGTCTATTTTTCGTTCTTTGAAATCGGCGGAAAGCGTGTATTTGAATGTCGCCAACGCCATCGCGCCGGAAACCTTAATTTTCATATCCGAAAATGCATATTTCGTGTTTTTGAATTCTTTGAGTTCCGGCGCGAGATGCGAGTTGCGGTAATCCGTCCAGCCGTAATTGGCGTGTCCGCTTTCAAAAACCGTCACTT
>JAJAYR010000290.1 GCA_026786155.1 Pyrinomonadaceae bacterium | reverse complement strand
GTTTTATTCCGCTTTGTCGTCCAAAACGATTTCGGGAAATTCCTGCGCGAATTGCTCGCGCGGTTTTGAATCAATCTCGCCGCGCAAAGGTTTTGTGCCGACGTTTGATTTAAAGTTTCCGTTTTCATCATACAGCCGACGATACTGCGCCGAATTTCTGATTACGCCCTGGACATAGCCTTTGGTTTCGCGGAAGGGAATCGCTTCGACGAATTCGTCCATCTCATACGGCAAGGTGGCTTGCCATTGCGGAACTCTGCCCGGTCCGGCGTTGTAAGCGACTGCCATATATTCGACGCGCCCGAATTTATTGAGTTGGTCGCGCATATACGCCGTGCCGAGTTCGATATTTAACGCCGGTAGAAACAAACTTTCGCCCGTAATAATCGCCGTGCTGCCGTATTTTTTCGCGGTCATTTTGGCGGTCGGAATCAAAAGCTGCATCAAGCCGTAAGCGTTCGCGCCGGATTTGGCTCGCGGATTGAAAACCGATTCCTGACGAATCAAACCGGCGACTTGATAGACATCGAGACCGCGGCTCTTCGCCCAACTTTTGATGTCGCTCCAATTAGTCAGCGGATAGAAAAACTCCCATTCTGCGCGTCCCATTTCTTCGGGAAACATCTGCGCGTAATCCGGGTAACTTTTCGCCAAAGTCAGCAGAGCGTTGACGTTATCGCCGCGAAAACGATAGTAACGCGCCAGCGCGAGATTAATTTTCGGACTGCTGTTCGCCGTTTTTTTCGCTTCCTGCAATTCTTCGATTGCCCAATCGAAAAGCCCGATTGTGCTAAGTTCGTCAGCGTTTTCGACTCTCGCTAATTCTTTGGCGGTCGAAGTTTCCGCCGCGACTGTGACGGTTTTCAAATTAGCGACGGCTTTTCCGACGAGCGAATCGGCGGCGAACGGCGAAGCGGTTTGACATTTCCCCTGAGCGCGTAAATTCGTCAAACGCTGCATTGCCAGATAACCATACCAATTCGCGCCGTAGCGATAATTTACCGCGTCGTAAAGCGCACAGGCTTCGGCTGTTTTCGCCGCTTTTTCGGAATTTCGCGCCGCCCAATATCCAGCTTTACCGCGATTGGTCGTGTCTTTGGCAGCGTAGCGGGCGAGATGTTCGGTCAGCATCTGCGCGGCGTTCAGGGAGTTTTTATTTTCGTGTTCGAGCCACGCCAGTTCAAACTGCGCTCCGGCGACTTCCACCGCGTTCGGATATGAAGCGACCGCCGAACGCAGAAAATATGCTTCCTCCGCCGAATTGCTCGCGTCCCGCGCTGCCATTCCGACGGCGACCAGAGTTTTCGGCGTAAATTTGTCGGTCGGAAATTTCTGCCGCATTTCTTCGACGGCGGTTCGCGCCCGTTCCCATTGTTTGGCTTTAGCGTAACCCGCCGCGAGTTGATAATAGGCTTCCGGTTTTTCAGTTGCCGACGCAGGAATCGCATCGAACGCCATCTTTGCGAATCCACCCGTTCCCCGCAAGTTAGAATGGGCAATCAGACGTTTTAAATTTGTCTGCGGGGTAGAAACATTCGGAAAGTTCTGCGACAGAGCATCATAACTCTGCGCGGCTTTCGCGTAATCTTTCGCCTCGTAGAATTTATCGGCACGCGCCTTCGTTTCGTCGGCGGTTTGCGCGGTTAAAGTTTGCTGCAAAGCGGTCAATTTCGTTTCGGCTTCCCTGCCCGCGTTCGTTCCCGCGCCGTAGAAATACGTTTGGCGATAAAACGCGATTGCTTGCGGTTGATTCGCCTGCTGTTCGTAAGATTTGGCGGTCAAAAGCAGCGCGTCGGCATCTTTTTTATCGTTCAACTCGTTCAAAAACACCGGAATTTTAGCGGTGTGGCCCGAAGCCGACGCGCTCGTTGCCCAAAGCAACTTCGATTCACGCACCCGCAAGGATTCGGGAAAATTGCGGACGAGTTCGGCGAAAACATTCATCGCTTCCGTGTGATTGCCGGCGTTTTGCAGCGATTGTCCGCGCAGCCACAGCGCGTAATCGGCAACGGGCGTTTTTTCGCGGAAAACATTAGAATCGAGAATCTGCGCCGCGCCGTTGAAATCGTTCGCTTCAAAACGAATCCGCGCCCGCAGAAGTTTTGCCAACGCGCCGGTTTTGGTTTTGGAAAAGCGATTTTCGATGTCCAAAACTGCCGATTCCGGCGGCAGTTTGCCGTCTTTGGTCAATGCCCGCAAAAGCTGCGCGGCTTGTTCCTCCGACATCTGCGAAACGAGAGCCGAGCAGCTTGTCATCAAGGGCGCGAACAGAAACGCGGCGGATAAAAGAAAAATCGTCAAAAATAAAATTGAGCCGAAGCGTAAGTTTTTATAGAACATCGTTTTTATATTCGTAACTCCAGAAGTTTTTAGATGCGGAAAAATGTTTTCCGGCAAGCGGATTTATTCTATAATAGCAAAAATAGCAAAGAAAATTAGCAATGAAAATTAGATTCTTGCAGAGAAATATAATGAGAAAACTTGTCCCGACACTCGCCTTTATTTTTTTATTCGGTGGAGCGGTGCTTGCCCAAACGCCGACACCAACGCCGAAGCCGGTCGAAGACGACGGCGAAGTCGTCAAAATCTCGACGACGCTGGTTCAGATTGACGTAACCGTAACGGACAAAAACGGGAAAATTATCACCGACTTAAAACCCGAAGAAATCGAGATTTTCGAGAACGGCGAAAAACAGGAAATCTCGAATTTTTCTTTCATTTCAAACGTCAAAACCGCCGAATCGCCCGCGCCGAATAAAACCGAAAAGAAGGATAAAAACGCCGTTCCGCTGCCGCCGAATCAGTTGCGACCCGAACAAATCAAACGCACCGTCGCGCTCGTCGTTGATGATTTATCGCTTTCTTTTCAAAGCACTTATTACGTTCAGCGGTCGTTGAAAAAATTTGTCAACGAACAAATGCAGGACGGCGATTTGGTGGCGATAATCCGCACCGGCGCGGGCATCGGCGCACTTCAGCAATTTACTTCCGACAAACGGCAACTGCTCGCCGCGATTGAAAAAGTTCGCTGGAATCCGGTCGGAACGGGCAATGTCGGCGCGTTCGCCCCGATTCAAAGTTCGTCGGGCGACACGCCGAACTATTCCGGCAGCGATGACGAAGAAGACGGCGGCGACGGCGGCGCAGCGGAATTTAACAGTTTTCGGGAAAGCGTTTTTGCCACCGGAACGCTCGGCGCGGTTAATTTTATCATTCGCGGAATGAAAAATTTGCCCGGTCGCAAATCCGTGATGCTGTTCTCGGACGGCTTCAAAATTTTTTCCCGCAGCGCGGACGGTTTCAGCGATTCGACGCGGGTTTTGGATTCGCTGCGCCGTCTGGTTGATTTAGCAAATCGCGCGTCGGTCGTGGTTTATACGATGGACGCGCGGGGTTTGCAGACGCTCGGTTTGACGGCGGAAGATGATACGAGCGGGCTTTCGGCGGATAGAGTCGAGCAAAAACTTTCCGACCGCCGCACGGAATTTTTCGATTCGCAGGAAGGTTTGATTTATCTGGCGAAACAAACCGGCGGACTTTCGATTATCAATAACAACGATTTGACCAAAGGAATCGAACGAATGCTCGACGACCAGAGCTATTATTTAATCGGCTACCAGCCCGACGCGGAAACTTTCGACCCGGCAAAACGACGGTTTAATAAATTTACCGTGAAGGTGAAACGCGCGGGCGCGAGAGTGCGCTATCGCAGCGGATTTTTCGGTGTCGGCGACGACCAAATCAAACCGCCGACCACGCTGACCGCCGCCCAGCAAATTCAAACGGCTTTGACGTCGCCTTTTGCGGTCAACGACGTTTCGCTGCGGCTCAACACGCTTTTCGGCAACGGCAAACAAGGCTCGTTCGTCCGTTCGCTGCTGCACGTCAACGCCAAAGATTTGAAATTTACCGACGAACCGGACGGCAGTAAAAAAGCCGTTTTCGATATTTTAGCCGTAAGTTTCGGCGACAACGGCACGGCTGCCGACCAAATCGCCAAAACTTATACTTTGAAGGTCAGAGACGAAGCGTATCAAAAAGTTATCAAGGAAGGTTTCGTTTATTATTTCACTTTTCCGGTTAAAAAACCGGGCGCGTATCAATACCGCGTGGCAATCCGCGACACCGCAACGCAAAAAGTCGGCTCGGCAAATCAGTTTATCGAAGTTCCGAATTTGAAAAAAAACAGATTGACGACTTCGGGAATCACTTTGGAAAATCTGACCGCCGAACAATGGCAGAGAACGTCGGAAACGTCCGTCGCGGCAACCGTTTCAACGGAAACAAAGGCGCAAAATTCGACCGACCCGATGACCGATACTTCGCTCCGACGTTTCAAACGCGGCACGATTTTGCGTTACGCTTTTGAGGTTTATAACGCCAAACTCGACGCGGCGCAAAAACCGAATTTGACCGCGCAGATAAAAGTTTTCCGCGACGGGAAACTGATTTTAGACGGCAAAACCACGCCGCTCGATTTGCTCGGACAAACCGATTGGCTGCGAATAAAATCCGTCGGCGCGTTGAGTTTGGGAAGCGAGATGACGGCGGGCGAATACGTTCTGCAAGTTATCATTACCGACCATCTGGCAAAGGAAAAACGCCGCCTGACGACACAATTCGTGCAGTTCGAGATTCAATAATAAAAAAATAAAAAAAAGGCAAAAGCAAGAATTTGATTCTTTACTTTCGCCTTTTACCTTTTGCCTTTTGCCTTTTAGACAGCCGCGCCCGGATAGCCGCCGCCGAGTTTCGTCGGCTCGCCTTCCGCCAGCGTGCTGACTAATTCGTAATGAAAGTAATCGAATTTAGCGGCGACCGGCGGCTGCACGCGCTTGTCATACATATCGCGCGAACGGTCAATCGCTTCACGCAAACGGTCGTATAAATCCTGCGCTTCGCGTCCTTCTTTAACCTTCTGCTCGTTATACAGTTTGATTTCCGAAACCAGCAGACGCGCAAATCGGCGGGCATCGTTGTGCAGACGGCGTTCGTCTTCGCTGACTTCAATCGGCAAATCAACATTGCGGTCGCTGAAACGCGATTTGACCGGCGCGGTCGGAACAGGTTCGCTGACCGCCGGTTCGGGCGCGTAAATTGCCGCGCTGCCGTTGGACGGTTCAAAAGCGTTGAAAACTTCGTTCGCCGGAGAAAATGTTTCAGCCGGTTCAAAGGTTTTAATTTCCGGCTCAAAACTTTTAACGTCAAATTCCGGCGCGGCGAAATTTTGCGCCGGTGAATCTTCGACGACTTGATTATCCGCGAATTGAAAATCCGTCGAGGCGGGCGCGGAATAATCGCTTTGCGAATCGTCTTGCCTTTCAATTTCCGCCGGATAAGTTTCTTCAACTTCCTGAGCCGGTTCGACGGAAATTTCCTGTGCGTCCGCAATCGGTTCGACCGGCTCATCGTCGCTTTCGGGTTCTTCAAATCGAGAAACGCTTTCGGTCAAAGGCGCGGCTGGTTTGGCAATCGGCGAATAATCGCGCTCCTTAGTTTCGACTGCTTCGCTCTGTTCCGCCGGTTCTTCTGCTCGAACATTCGTTGGCTGTGAATAATTGGTCGGCGGCGGTGCTTCCTGAGTCTGTTTTGCCGCTTGCGAAGCGGAAGCCAAGACTTCAACCGTCAAACCGGCGACGCGCACTAATGTTTCGAGGGCTTCGAGGTTGACCTGTTCGCCTTCTGTTCCGTCATCGGCGTAAAGCACGGCAACGCCGCGTCCGCGGGCGACCAGCGGAATGGCAATCATCCGGTCGGGTTCGCCGAATCCGATTTGATTCAAGTATTCGGCATCGTCCGAATATGTGCCGAAAGAACTTTCAACCGCGCTCAGAGACCTGACCGATTCGCCTAAAACCGTTTCCAAACCGACGGAAAGATAAATTTCGCGGACGGCTTCTTCGTTGGCTTCGCCTTCTTTATTGAAGACGCGCCAGCCGACGAAATGCTCGTTTTTGATGATGAAGAACGCGCCGCGCGGCGTAAATTGGGCGGCGTGCTGAACCAAAGATTTCAAAATCGTTCCCTGTGAATCCTGCGCGGTGATGTCGTTGATCGCGTCGCGCAGTTCGCTCATTCCGATTGAAGGAGCAGTCGGCGGTAACGCTTCGGTCGGCGCGGATTGCCTTTGCATTTCTTCCGCTTCGGCAATCGCCGTGGCGGTGATTCGTGCGCCTTCGTCACGCGCCAGACGCAGATGTTCGACAACCGCTTCCTTAAAGCCCAAGTCGAGTTCTTTGCCCGTTCCGAGACGCGCGGAAAATTCTTGAAAAACCGTGTCGAACTGCGACTTGTGTTTGTCAAATTCCGCGTCTATTTTTTCTTGAAATTGGGAAAATTCCTGCCGCATATCGGCAAGAACATCTTTGAGATGGCTCTCAAATTCGGTTCTCAAACTCAGTTCGAGTTCTTCACTGTTCACTATTTTTCTCCTCCGTATGTTGAAAACACAGCACTTTTTTAGGAATGAAATGGCTGGCGGTTCTGAGTAGATTTTAGAATCGTTTAAGACGTGATGACACTTGACTTTCAAACATCAACTTTTCGATTATTATCTTTTTTGCGGTTTAATGTCAAGAAATCTTTTTTGCGAACAACAAAATTTGTTAAATGCGGTTTTTATTCGAGTTAAACCGCGACAACTTCGATCTCCGAATCAATCTCGTCTTTAATCATATTTTCAATCGACATCAGCGTTCCGGTCAAACTCGAAGGACAACTTCCGCACGCGCCCTGATAGCGAATTTTCAGGGTTTTATCTTCCAAATCGAGAATTTCCAGCCAGCCGCCGTCGCTCGCCAAATACGGTCTGATGCGTTCGTCGAGCAGTTCGTTAATCCGCACGAGCGTCGGATTATCGCTCGCCGCCGCCGCAATCGCGCCGCCGACCGCCGAAGCCGCCGAACCGTTTTTTCCGTTTGCGCCGTTCGTTCCGTTCGTCGTCTGAACCGCTTCTGCTGCCCGAATCGGGACTGCCAAAAGCGGCAAAATCTCATCCCAATCGGCTTCGTCGGTTTTCTCGACGGTAATCATTTTGTCCATATAAAAAATCGAAACGACCTCGCCAATCTCAAACAAGGATTTGGCGAGTTGGTCGTCTTCGGCTTTTTCGATTGAATCGAACGAATGCGAAGTTCCGTAGCTGACGGCTTCCTTCAAAATAAATTTTACCGCGTTCGGGTTCGGCGTTTCTTGTATGTCGGCAATTTTTGGCATTTTGTTAAAACTCTTTTTATAAATTCTGAAACGTAAAAAGTTAATCTTTACATTTTAGTCAACATTATACCAAAACAAAATTTAGATTGCATTTAGCGAGGAATAAATTAGAAGTGAACAATAATTTAGGCACGCGCAAAAATTTAAAAAAACGGCGTGTTGTTTCGTTCTTTTTCCATTATAGCGGGTTTCAGTTTCGTGCGACTGTTCTGAGTTCCGCCTTCAGGCGGCTCTTCCACCGTGCGAAGAAGCCCGAGCTTGTGCCAGGCGGAACTCAGAACAGTCGCGTAAATTTGCAAACCGCTATAAATGTTTTTGAAAAGCCAAACCGTATTTGACCAATCATCATTTTCCAGATAAACCTTTCTTATGGTTTTCCCAAAATCTTTCGTATAATCTTATTGCCAAAATCAATGCAGATACTGGATTTAATTATCATTTTCGGTTATTTAATCGGCGTAACTTTGTTTGGCGTGTGGTTTTCGTCCAAGCAGGAAACGACCGAAGATTACTTCGTTGGCGACCGAAACGTGCCTTGGTGGGCGATTGCGGCTTCGATTGTGGCGACGGAAACTTCGACGATTACGTTTATTTCAGTTCCCGGAATCGCGTTTGCGCGAAACGGTAATTTCGAGTTTTTGCAAATCGTGTTCGGCTATTTGTGCGGGCGCGTCGTCATTTCGCTGTTGTTTATTCCGATGTATTTCACGGGCGATTTGCAGACGGTTTATCAGCTTTTGGGAACGCGCTTCGGCTCGAAAGTCAAAATGCTCGCGTCCGCGCTGTTCGTCATAATGCGGAACATCGCCGACGGCATCCGACTTCTTTTGACGGCGATTGTTTTGTCGGCGGTTTACGTTGCCTTTGTGCCGAACGCTTCGGTTGAGACGGTAATTATCGGTTCGATTGTTTTGCTCGGAATCGTGATGATTATTTTCACTTATTTCGGCGGAATGGAAGCCGTCATTTGGGTCGAAGTCGTCCAACTCGGAATCTATATCGGCGGCGCAATCGCGGCGGCGGTCGTCATCGCGCAGCAAATTGACGGCGGCTTTTCCGGTGCAATTGCGCTCGGCGAACAATTTAACAAATTTCAGATTTTCGATTTTACCTTAGATTTCACGAAAACTTATACATTCTGGTCAGGCTTAATCGGCGGCTGTTTTCTCACGATGTCCACGCACGGAACTGACCAATATCTCGTCCAGCGTTATCTCTGCACCAACAAACCGAGCCGCGCGTCGCTGGCTTTGCTGTCGAGCGGCGCGGTCGTTTTGGGACAATTTATCGGATTTTTGTTCATCGGCGTTTTATTATTTGCGTTCTACGCGCCGTATAACGCCGCCGAATATATCAACGCCGGTGTCGCCGGTTCGGGCGTTCCGGCGACTCTGCCGTTCTCCGGCGGCGACAAAGTTTTCCCCGATTTCATCACGAAAGTTATGCCGTCCGGTTTGAGCGGTTTGGTTATCGCGGCAATTTTCGCGGCGGCACTTTCTTCCTCGCTCAATTCCATCGCGGCAACCTTCGTTAACGATTTGTATAAACCGTTTGCCAAAGATAAAACCGACCGCCATCTTTTGAAAGTCTCCGGCTGGCTGACACTCTTTATCGGCATCGTGCAAATCATCGTCGCGCTCGTCATGATGCGGCAAAATCGTTCTGCGCTCGATAATGCGCTGTCCATCGCGTCGCTGTTCAACGGTCCGGTGCTGGGCGTTTTTCTCGTCGGTGCTTTCGTCAAAAAAGCCAACGAAACGGCGGCTTTAACCGGAATGGCAGCGAGTATTTTGCTCATACTTTACATCAAATTCTTTACGCCGCTCGCCTGGACTTGGTATGTTTTAGTCGGAAGTTTAACGACGCTTTTGGTCGCTTGGCTGGCGAGTTTATTTGTTCAAAATAAAGGAGTGAAAAATTGATTAACCCAAGTTGCCGACTACAAAGCAGTTGCGGCTATGCCGCCTGATGTGCGGAAAGGCTGCGCCTTTCCGTCAGCTTTATCTAAAGTTTTGAGAGGCTGCGC
>JAJAYR010000289.1 GCA_026786155.1 Pyrinomonadaceae bacterium | reverse complement strand
GGTTTGATGAGCGGAAAAAACGCCCGCAAAGAAAATGTCGGCGGCGAAATTTTGGCACAAATATATTAAGGGATGAAGGATGAGGGATGAAGGATGAACAAGAAAGATGAACGTGCGAAATATCGTTTTATTCGTCCCTTATCCTTCATCCCTAAAAAAGAATTATGTCTCGTGTAGGAAAAAAACCGATTACGTTGCCGCCAGGTGTGAACGTAACCATCAATGCCAGCGAATTGGAAGTTAAAGGTCCGAAGGGAACTCTGAGAACGCCCGTTCCCGAAGGTGTTGAATTTAAAATGGAAGACGGAATGCTCGTCGCGGAACGTGCCAACGACGATAAAGCCGCTTTGCACGGATTGGCGAGAGCTTTGGCGAACAACGCGATTGTCGGCGTAACCGAAGGTTTTACGAAACAAATGGATCTCGTCGGCGTCGGTTACAAAGCCGATGTGCAGGGCAAGAAAATCGTTTTCGCGCTCGGCTATTCGCATCCGATTGAATTCCCTTTACCGGACGGCATTGACGCGAAAGCTGAAAGGGTTCCGGCAAAAACGACTATCAATCAATATCAATTAACCTTGACGTTAACCGGAATTGACAAACAAAAACTCGGACAAGTCGCGGCAGAATTAAATCGTCTGCGAAAACCGGATGCCTATAAAGGAAAAGGCGTTCGTTACGCTGATAAAACTTATAAACTGAAACCGGGCAAGACTGGAAAATAGTCCCTAGTCCTTAGTCCTTAGCTAATTGAGTGAAGAACAAAACTCGATTATGTTCAGGGGCAGCAAAAGACAAAGGACAAAAGACAAAGGACAAAGTGCAATGAAAAATAACAGAGCAGAAATACGTCGCGGCGTTCACACGCGCATCCGCAAAAAAGTCAGCGGCACGATGGAAAGACCACGTTTGGCGGTGTTCCGTAGTTTGAATCATATTTACGCGCAAGTGATTGACGACGTGAACGGAAAAACCCTGGCGGCGGCTTCGACGGTTGAAAAAGATTTGAAAGCCACGAGCGGCGGAACGATTGCGGCGGCGCAAACCATCGGTAAAGCGATTGCCGAACGCGCCCAGGCGGCGGGAATCTCGCAGGTTGTTTTTGACCGCGGCGGATACGTTTATCACGGGCGCGTCAAAGCACTTCTCGATGCAACGCGCGAAGCGGGACTGAACAAAAACGAAACGGCGAACAAGTCGGAAGATACGGAAGAAGGAACGAATGAAAACGAATAAACAACGGATTTCTCCAAACAGTTTAGATTTAAAAGACCAGTTGATTTCCATCAACCGCGTAACGAAAGTCGTTAAAGGCGGCAAAAATATGTCGTTCGCGGCGTTGGTTGTGGTCGGCGATGAAAAAGGTCACGTCGGTTTCGGCACGGGCAAAGCCAAAGAAGTTCCGAACGCGATTAAAAAAGCGATTGAATCGGCGAAGAATAATCTGATTCGCGTTCCGCTGATTGACGGCACGCTGCCGCATCAAATGCTCGGCGAATACGGCGCGGGCAAGGTTTTATTGAAACCGGCGAAGGAAGGAACGGGCGTGATTGCGGGCGGCGCGGTGCGGGCAATTTTGCAGGTTCTCGGCATTCACAACGTGCGAACGAAAATTTTGGGTTCGACCAACGCGCACAATGTTATTCGCGCTACTTTCGACGGTTTGACCCGAATGAAAGACCCGGTGGAAGTCGCTCGTCTGCGCGGCAAACAAGTTGAAGATTTAAGATAAATTGCGAATTTCAAATTACGAATTACGGATTTTTAAACCATTTTTGTAATTCGTAATTTGAAATTCGTAATTCGTAATTGAAAAAATGGCACAGAGAGATAAACAATACGACGGCGGAACAATCAGAATCCAATACTACAAAAGTATGATTGGTTATTCTAAAAAGCAGAAAGCGATTATCAAAAGTTTGGGAATCACTAAACTCAATCAGACTATTTCGCGCCCGGATAATCCTTCGATGCGCGGCATTGTCGAGAAAATTCCGCATCTTTTGAGAATTGTTGAGTAAGATATTTACCACAGAGACACAGAGGCACAGAGAAAATTTGTTAAACCTCTGTGCCTCTGTGTCTCTGTGGTAAAATACTTTATATAGAGGAAAGAAAAATGGCATTAGCATTGAATAATTTAAAGCCCGCCGAAGGCTCGACGCACAAGAAAAAAAGAGTCGGGCGCGGACCGGGTTCGGGGCTTGGAAAAACGGCGGGACGCGGACACAAGGGACAAAAATCGCGTTCGGGTTATTCGAGCAAGATAGGTTTTGAAGGCGGACAAATGCCGCTCCAACGCCGTTTGCCGAAACGCGGTTTTACCAATATCTTCAAAAAGAAGTGGCTGGAAATCGGTCTCGCCAAATTGGAAGAAAGTTTTAACGCGGGCGATGAAATTACGCCGGAAATTCTGCACGAGCGCGGTCTGATTAAAAAAGCCAAACACGACCTCGTGATTTTAGGTAACGGCGAAGTATCGAAGGCGTTAAAAATTTCCGCGCATCGTTTCACCAAAACCGCCAAAGATAAAATCGAAAAAGCGGGCGGAAGCGTTACCGAAATTAAAAAGGAAAAAGTTCAAGCAGCAGTTTAGTCCTTAGTCCTTTGTCCTTAGTCCTTTGTCCTTTGTTAGTCGAACGATTTTTAGCTACAAAGGACTAAGGACAAAGGACTAAGGACTAAGAACGAAGGACAAATTTATATGGAAAAGTTTTTTGCCGCCATTCAAAATATGTTCAAAGTTCCTGAGTTGAGGAAGAGAATTCTCTTCACGCTCGGAATGCTGGCGATTTATCGTTTGGGAGCGCACGTTACCTCGCCCGGAATTAACAAAGCTCAACTCGAAAGAGTGTGGGGCGAAGTTTCCGGTACTTTGCTCGGCGTTCTGGATTTATTTTCCGGCGGAAACTTTCGGACAATTTCGGTTTTCGCGCTCGGCGTAACGCCTTATATTACGGCTTCGATTATTCTCCAATTGATGCCGGTGCTGTCGCCGCAATTTAAAAAAGTTCAGGAAGAAGGCGAAGTCGGACGACAGAAAATCAATCAGTGGACGCGCTATCTGACGGTTGTTTTATGCACCGTGCAGACGTTTTTCGTGGCGACCTGGTTGGAGAAAAACGGCATTATTGATTCGAGTTGGTGGGCGACCATAATGATTGTCGTAACATTAACCACGGGAACGGTTTTCGTGATGTGGCTCGGCGAGCAAATTACCGAACGCGGAATCGGCAATGGAATTTCGCTGCTGATTTTTGCCGGAATCGTCATCGGTTTGCCGAGCGGAATTGTGCAGATTTCCGAGCGAGTTACGCAAGGCGACCCGTATCAAACATTCGGAGTTATTTTCCTGATCATGGTGATGGTCGCGTTGATTGCGCTGATTGTCTATGTCGAATCGGCACGGCGAAACATCGCTATCAGTTACGCGAGTCGGCGCGTCGGCAATCAGACGTTTCGCGGACAGGAAACGAGTTTGCCTTTGAAAATCAATATGGGCGGCGTAATTCCGGTAATTTTCGCTTCGTCCGTGCTGGCGATGCCGCAAACCGTCTTTTCGGCTTTTCCCCCCGACCCGGCAAATCCCGATTCGGCGTGGAGCAAAGTTTCGACATTCTTCCAACAATTTCACGGCGGCGACCCGTATTATGAATTGGTATTTATTTCGTTAATCGTTTTATTTACCTTCTTTTACATCACGATTATTTTTAATACGGATGAAGTGGCGGACAATCTGCGAAAACACGGCGGCTTTGTTCCGGGCGTTCGTCCCGGTGCGCCGACGGCGGATTATCTCAGCACGATTTTGACGAGATTAACGACGGTCGGTGCGCTTTATTTAGCTTTCATTGCTTTCGCTCCGCAGATTTTGTTGAGCGGGTTTAGAGTTGCGCGTTTGCCTTTTATCGGCACCTCGCTCGATAACTTTTTTACGGCAACGCCCGGTTTGACCTGGATTCCGGCGGGATTGGGTTATCAATTCTTTTTCGGCGGGACGTCGCTGCTGATTTTAGTCGGCGTGGCGATGGACACGGTTTCTCAAATCGAAGCGCAGCTTGTGATGCGAAATTACGAAGGATTTTTGGGCGC
Organism: Pyrinomonadaceae bacterium; assembly: GCA_026786155.1. Lineage (GTDB taxonomy): Bacteria > Acidobacteriota > Blastocatellia > Pyrinomonadales > Pyrinomonadaceae. The sequence continues at coordinate 58 of JAJAYR010000289.1, read as the reverse complement.
GGGTTCAAGACTTCGGGGAAGACGTGCGTAAGAGTTTTTAGCCGCAGAGTTCACAGAG